>JADFMN010000012.1 GCA_022563855.1 Armatimonadota bacterium | reverse complement strand
AACGATCCTCTGTCTTGCCTGCGGCAATGAAACTCCGCATCAGATTCTCGCCGAGCACACGGAATCAGTGTGGGATGAAGACAGCCGGGAGGAAATCGGCATAAGAACCTATTTGTTCGTCTGCTGTGGTACCTGTAGAGAAGTTGCCGTCCATCACGACGAGGGCGAAACGACTCAATCGTTGTGGCCATTGAACGCTTATTTAGGGCCAGCTGTTCCAAAAACGGTACAAAAACGGTACCGAGACGCGCTCACCGTTAAGAAGCGCCTGCCATCCGCCTTCGCCGTCCAAATCCGTCGTGCGCTGGAAGCAATGTGCACGGAGCAGGGCGTTAGCGAAAGAAATCTAGCGCAGGCACTGACTGCGCTGGTCAAACAACTGGACTTACCCGCTTTCGCAGTTGACATGGCGAGGGTGTCCCGCCAACTAGGCAATAAAGGGGCACACGATGGCCCAGACGTAACTGAACAAGAAGCCGCCACGCTCGAGGATTTCTTTTTGGCCCTTGTAGAATATGTCTACATTGGTCCGGCCAAACTGCGGTCATACCGGGCTGCACTGTCAAAACTTGATCTCTAAGTATCCGGGCGGGTGGCCCGGTCTGACACCTGTGCAGACCCGAACCGTGATACTAGACTGACCGTTGCACACTGCGGAGGAGCACAGCCTGCTCGGGATGGAGTCTGTCGCAGAAGTCGAGGAAGGCTGTCATGAACTCATCGGGAGCGTGCTGGAGATCCTCCGCTTCTGACTTAGAGAGAATCTCCGGTGCTGCCCTGCTAATCTCCTTCGCTTCTTCGGAGTCAAGTGCAGCCAATCGCCGCCATTCCGTCGGGTGGTAGAGTCCCGTCGCGACGCCGTTCATGGCATGCTCGAGCACCACATGGATGCCTTCTTCTCTCGAGAGCTTCGCCTTCGGATCAAACGTCATCCAGTCCTCGGCGTGACCGTTTCTTACCCACTTGACCGATTCGAGCTTCATCACAAGTTCCACCGAGCTACCGACACCCGGCAACAGCTCTGCGATCTGCTCGTTTGCAACCTTGGATAAGAAGCCCCTCACCGCATCGACTTTCTCGGGTCGTACCAGGAACGTCGCGAAGAATGCTTCTTCCTCGCTCTTGAAAGTGATCGCAAGCTCAGCACCTATCCCGAATGCGATGCAGGCCAGGGAGCGAACCGCGAAGTATTGCACTTTCAGGCCGCCAAGAAAGGTCTTCGTGGTCGTCTTATCGATTTGCTCGATCGCGAATGCTTGCGCGAAAGTCATTAGCGTTCAGGGCCAGTATGACCGACGAGCCGGAAGGAGGCGGGGGGCCCGGTCTGACACCTGTGCAGACCGCGATCGTAAATCGCCAACCGCGACCGGCCCGCGCGGTCGACTTTGCGACAGGTTGCCCGGTACTCTCTGGCTTGAGGTTCGAACATGGTATTCAACTGTTACAAGGACGTCAGGGGCGAATGGCGTTGGCGACTGAAGGCCGACAACGGCGAGATCATCGCGTCCGGCGAGTCGTACAAGAACAAGCAGGACTGCCTTCACGTCATCGACCTGGTGAAAGGCTCCTCGGACGCCGCGGTCGAAGAGACCGAGGATTAGCGCGAAAGCCCGGGCAATCCAACTCCTCGGGACGGGTACTTCGATGCTTCGATCCTTCGATCCTTCGACAGGCTCAGGACAGGCTAAGCTCAGGACAGGCTAAGCTCAGCACAGGCTGAGCTCAGGATGACCGTCAACCGCGCCCACGCAACGCATCACTCACCACGGCAGCCAACTCCTGACGCGGTCAGCGAAGGATTCGTAGCCACGCCTGGCGATTTCTATAGTTGTGAACTGTTCTCCAACTCTGTCACCGCTGAGTGTCTCCGACATGTTCGGCCAGATTGCAACTTGAACGAGCGATCTGAACGATGTGCCGGTCGTCAGGACAACGTATGACCCGGTGCTGTCTTCGTAGAGGGTGCAATCAGGGAACCCGCTTTCGAGCTTCCTGGCGATCTCAACAACCTCGCTGAAGGCTAACTCCTTCGACTTGTATCTGTCGACATCGTGCAGCGAACCACCGAAGCCTGGGGCTGGTCGTTCTATTTTCTCAAGACCGGAAGCGACGAACGCCTCGCGCAGAGCCGCCTCAAGTTTCGCGTCTGGGGTTTGTGCTCTTACAGCAATTCCCGTCCCATAAAGCGCGCCCAGAGACGCGACCCCAACAACGATCCACCAGACCTTCCTCTTCTTTCGCACTCTGTACAGTATGCAACGAATCAGCCAAGTCGGAACCAAACCCTCCACGCTGCGAGTGTGGAGGGATGGTGGGATGGGTCTGATAACAGTCAGCGGCGACCACCCCGCGCGAGTCACGGACGAGCGTCAGCGACGCATTTGATTTGATCCCGGTGAATCTTCCGAGATCGCGGGCCGCGTCTAAGTTTGCCAACGGCCATAATGGTTTTAGCGGAACTAATGGACGGTCATGACATTCAGGATAATCTGGAGTTCGAAAAGATCAACCCTACCCGCCGCGGTTTCCTGAGTTGGATGTCGGGACTAATATATACGGGGCTCTTCCTGGGCGTCGTGGGTCCGATTGCGGCGTTCGTCGGCGACCCGCTGAAGAAGCGACGAGGCGAAGTTACCTGGTCGCCCGTACTGAAAGCGGACGACCTTGCCGACGGCGAAACGCGCGAGGTTTCGTTCGACCTGGATGTGAAACAAGGGTACGTAACGACGCGCCGCACTTATCATGTGTACGTCCATAAGAGCCCGGACGGGCTTAAGGCATTGGATCCCACATGCACGCACCTTGGGTGCCGGGTTAAGTTCAGCCAAGAGGAGGGCAAGTACCTGTGTCCGTGCCACGGCGGTATTTTTGACCAAGACGGAAACGTCGTTTCCGGACCGCCGCCCAAGCCGCTGGATCGCCGTCCCGTAAAGGTAGAAGACGGGCAGATCTGGATCAGTAGCGAAACTGAGACCGCCTGACGCGGGAAGAAGCGCAATGGAAAGCAGAGAGACTGTCGGACAGCCCGAAGCGATGCAGACTGAAGATTCAGAGGGGAGTGCGCAGGTGTTGCCCAAGCTGAAAGAGTGGCTGGAGTCGCGGTTCGGCGTCCTTGGTTTTACCAAGAAGTTCCTAAGCGAGCCGATGCCGCCGGGCGTCGGCTGGTGGCAGACGCTCGGCAGCCTCGTTCTAATTCTGCTGGTGTTTCAGGTCATCACCGGCTTCGCGCTGTCCATGTACTATGTGCCCAGTCCGGCGGACGCGCACGCGAGCGTGAAACACATTTCCGAGGGGGTAACGCTGGGTTCGTTCATCCGTGGTCTGCACAGTTGGGGCTCAAGCGCCATCATCGTCGTGATGTGCCTGCACCTTCTGCGGGTTTTCTTTTGGGGGGCTTATAAGAAACCCCGCGAGATGACCTGGGTGGTCGGCGTCATCCTCCTCCAAGTGATACTCGCCCTAGGCTTCACCGGATACCTGCTGCCGTGGGACCAAAAGGCGTACTGGGCGACGGTCGTAGGCACGAAGATCGCCGCGACCGTTCCTCTCATAGGTGGAATGCTGCAGACGCTCATGCTGGGAGGGGCGGAGGTCGGACCGCTCACGCTGACCCGTTTCTATGCGCTACACATAATCGGGTTGCCGGCGTTGCTGGTTCTCTTGGTTGCGGTGCATCTCTTTCTTCTGCGGCGGCACCAGACGGCCGGTCCGGTCGTGCCACGTCCCGGCAAGCCCTCGCCGTTCTTCCCAGTCCAGGTCTTCAAAGACGCGGTCGTGGCGCTCGTGGGGATGGTGTTCCTCGGCTGGCTGGCGATATCGTTCGCGCCGGAACTCGGCCCGGTCGCAGACCCTTCCGGGAGCGACTTCATACCCCGGCCTGAGTGGTACTTCCTCGGTCTTTTCGAGTTGTTGAAGATGATGCCGCCCGGAATGGAAGTCCTGGCGACCGTCGTTATTCCCGGCGTTGTCATAACTGGGATGCTGGCTCTGCCCTGGCTGGATCGGTCGCCCAGCCGCCGTCCGTCGGAGCGGCGATGGATCGTCGGCATCGGGCTGGCCGTGACCCTGACGATCGCGGCGTTCACGTTCAAGGGGATTGCGGACCTGCCGCCGGAGGGGACTGCATCATCGGGCGAGGACCCCGCGCAGTTCGGACCCGTGAACATGGAACTGGCGGAAACGGGCAGGGCGGTGTTTGAAACTGGGCCCTGCATGAACTGCCACAGCGTAGGTGATGAGGGAGGGTCTACCTTTGGTCCTAATCTGGCTGGCGTGGGCAATAAGTACCCGGACCCGGATTGGCTGATGGAAATGCTCAAAGACCCTGCATCAAAAGGCAAAGTCGGCATGCCCTCTTTCGATGAGCTGGGTGATGAGAAACTGCGGGCGCTGGCAGAGTACCTGCGGTCGCTGAAAGCGTCGGCCGAGTCGGCGCCCTGATCCAGCGCCTTGGGCAGGATGCCCAAGCTACTCACGGCCAAGATGGCCGTGCCACGTCAGCCGCGCCCACCCCGCGCGTCTTTTGGCATCGTGCGACACGTCTTTGGACTCGGGACTCTGGACTCGCGACCCATTTGCGTTACAATGGCAAGCGATGGCCAAAGAGTTTTCATTCGACATCGTCAGCAAGGCGGACATGATGGAGGTCCGCAACGCGATCGACCAGGTGCGTCGCGAGGTCGCCAACCGTTACGACTTCAAGGGCACGAAGGTCGCGGCGGTGTTCGAGAACGACGTGATCACCCTGACCGCCGACGACGAGTTCCGGATGGACCAGCTCAAGGACATCGTGATCAGCAAGATGGTCAAGCGCGGGGTCGACTCGCGGCAGCTCGACTACGGCAAGCTCGAGCCCGGCAGCGGCGTCTCCGTGCGGCAGAAAGTCACGATGAAGCAGGGGATCGAGCAAGAGCACGCCAGGCCGATGATCAAACAGATCAAGGACGAGGGCCTGAAGGTCAAAGCGCAGTTCCAGGGCGACGCAATTCGCATCACCGGCAAGGACAAGGACGAGCTGCAGAAGACGATGGCGTTCGTGAAGGGGCTGAAGCTGCCGATGCCGGTGAAGTTTGAGAATTATCGGTAAGGCGGCAGTCGTCAGTTGTCAGTTTGGAATTGGAGGGAAGTGATGGCGGGATTTGAAGATCTGCTGGTATGGCAGAAGGCGATGGCGATGGTGCGCTCGGTGTACGGCTTAACCACAAAACTGCCACCTGACGAAAGGTTTGGCCTTGTTAGCCAACTGAGGCGAGCAGCAGTCTCCATTCCATCGAATATAGCCGAGGGGCACGGTCGTTCCTCTGACCGCGAGCTGTCTAGATTCTTGTCAATCGCTCTCGGGAGCCTTCGCGAGGTCCAGACGTTGCTTTACTTGGTCAGGGACTTGGGCTTCGCCGATCCTGCCACGGAACTGAAACAGTGCGAGGAGATAGCCAAGATGATCTTCGGACTCAGAAAGTCGTTCCTAGCCGACAACTGAAGACTGTAGACTGTAAACTGTCGACTGAAAACATGATCCGCGAGAACCACCAGGACATCAGCATCGGCACGCTCGTCAAAATGGCCGGGGCGCCAGATTACATTAAGCAGATTCTGCCGCACGGGTTCGAGTCGTTCCAGCTCAACATGTGGGCGCATATCGACGACAACGACCTGCCCGAGATCGCCAAACAGGTCAAAGAAGTGATCGGCGACGATGCGATCATCAGCAGCGTCGGTCTGTACGGCAACCCTCTGCAGGATGACAAGACCGCGCGTGATTGGGAGACGCTGATCAAGAGCGCGCACTACTTTGGCGCGGGGTGTGTTTGCGGATTTGCCGGCGCGCTCGAAGACCGACCGGTGGACGAGAGCATGCCGAAGTTCAAAAAGGTGTTCGGCCACTTGGTCAAGGTCGCTGAAGATGAAGGCGTGAAAATAGCGTTTGAGAACTGCGACATGCACGGTACGTGGCAGAGCCCAAAGTGGAACATCGCGCACGCGCCGCGCGCTTGGGAGATGATGTTCAACGAAGTGCCGAGCGCGTCGATCGGCCTGGAGTGGGAGCCGTGCCACCAGATGGTCTCGCTGATTGACCCGATCCCGCAGCTGCGGCAGTGGATACCGCGCATCCATCACATCCACGGCAAGGACGCGACGATCAACTGGGACATCATCAGCGCTGAGGGGATTCGGTCAGATGCAGAGTGCGTTTGGCACCGGACGCCGGGGTTCGGCGACACGAACTGGGCCGATGTGATCACGATCCTGCGCAAGGCCGAGTGGACCGGCTCGATCGACATCGAAGGCTGGCACGACCCGGTTTACCAAGGCGACCTTGAGATGACAGGGCAGGTGTTCGCGCTGGAGTATCTGAAGAGCTGTCGCGGCGGCGATTACGTCGAGAACCCGACGACGTAGCGCTGGCGTTTTGCGACTAGCGAAGACTCTTAACTCCTCCCCCATCGTCCGAACTTCCGAACCTCCGAACTCCCGAGCCGCACATGCACGATTCCGGGCTCGACGATATTGAACCGTGGCCGAACCCCGAACCGGTCTACAGTTTCTATTCTCGGACGTGGCGGCAACGACGTGGCGAAGACAGGATCAAATGTATAGATCCTAGGCCGCTGTCGCTCGGGAAGTTTAGACCAGTTGAAGTCATCTCTCGCCATGTCGCTCCTCAAGTTCGAAATGAAGATGTCACGTCGATTCACAGGCCAAGCTACATCAAAGCCTCCCTCGGAAATCGTGGTTCTTGACAGCTTGATTGCTAGCAGATCACACCACCTGATTTCAAACTCTCCTCCCACGGGAACGGTTGTCCCGGCAGGATCTATTGACCGACTCGCAGACCCTCCAGTGGGTATCGCATAGCTGACGGTCCTTTCGCTGAATCGTACTGCAGTCGTAGCGACATCGGTATCGTCGAAACCGGGCAGCAGGCTGCGCCTAAACTCAGGCAGGAGAGCGACCGTCGGAAGTCTTGCAAAGGATCTAGCGACGATCATTGTCGCGTTCCAGCCATCATCGCCTGAGAATATGCGCTGCGCTATCTGCTTTGCCCTCGGGTCATCGTAGTGCTGCCAGAGCGGAGCGAAAAGTTTGTCATAGTCGCTGCGCGCATCCCTCTGAATCCTTTCGAGCAGGGCTTCATAGATGTCCCAGCCACTGTCGTCGCCAGCGCAGATCAGAGCCGATGTGAGCGCGCAAGCCTCGGGGCCGATGAACGGGCTCGACTCCTGCTCTAAGTAATGTCGCAGGACCTCCGCCACGATCGTAGTTGATGCTTCGAGATCCCACGCGGCGAGCGCGACGGACATTTTACTCGCTGCCTGAATGAAAACCATTGGCGGATTCTGTCGGTCGACGCTATCCAGAACGGTTCGGGTTCTGGATTCTATGGCGCGGACAACTCGGTCGTGAGCCCTTTCGTCCAAAGATGCCCATTTGTGTCTTGGCGTATCGACCTCGATTCGAGCATTCTCAGCCAATCTTCTGCCGCCAATGCCCGTGATGGTCACCCACGGAGGAATTGACAAATTCTCAGCGGCAGCCAACCAAATCCCCGGGCCGAATCCGTCGAACTCCAAAGCACGGAGCCACTGCTCCTCGATCGGGAGTTCGCGCACAGAGTCCCAGTAGCGTGCTATCAGCTCCAAGTCGTAAAGTCCGGCCTTTGCAGGAAGCGGGCTCAAACTGAGGGCAAATTCTACAAGCTCGACACAGACGCTTCCTGTCGTTGCGAACACTGGGTGGCCGAGCGTTAGACCTGGTTTCCCCACGGCCCGCGAAGCAGTTTTATCGTTCATGTGCGGGATGAGCGCGGCGACGGCCGCCTGGCCGAAGGACTCAAGCATTCCGTCTGGAGAGAGCGATGCAGATTCGAACCGCTGCTGCGGAGGCCGGAATCCGACGGAGTCGTCGAGTCCTTCGACCAAGGCTTCGATCTGTTGGCCTTGGGGCAGTCTTGCGATCTCCTCAAGCGACATTTCCGGAGTTCTTGCATCTACGAGGCGCCTCCGAATATCGACTAGCCAGGCGTCAATGATCCAATGGTTGCTGAGACCCTTCCGTGGTATCCTGCGGAGCCTGACGCCTTTGGCCTCTAACACCTCGTCGAACAAGTTCCGAAAGCGTCGCAGCGACCTCGTTTGAAGATAAGCCTCTTGGTATCTGCCAAATTTTATTTGAAGAGCTGCGTTGATCGTGAGGATTTGATCGTACTGTTGCAGGGCTTCGGTGACGATTCCTCCTTTTATTTGCGGGAAGTTCAGATGCAGGGCCGCTGCCACAGCTCTTTCTTCAAGTCCCAAGGAGTGCAGGAGGAGCGCTGCGATTTTGCTGGTCGGATGCAAGGCGGGCCGATGCTCCACAAAAAAATGAAACCTTTTCGCCTCGACGATGGCACTGCTCCTTTCGAGGTCTTCTTCTACGCTTGCTGCCGGGCCGACTTCGAACTCGTCGTACTTTATTCCGTTCCAGGCCAGGAACGACTTCTTACCGGTGTACTCGTCTATGACGATCCAGCCGTTCAACTTTATTTCGCTTGGCCCGAAGCGGAAAGTCAAGAGCTCTAAAGTGACAGTTCGGTATTCGCCGTCACCAGGGAATTGCAATCCCGCCACTCGGAGGACTTTCGTTGCTTCCTCAAAGTCGGCGACTGTAAGCTGATTGTCGACAGCGGATGCTTGCGCGACCAGAAAAAATGCGAAGGACAACATATCGAATCGTTCCTCTTGTCTATATTCTAGCCGAAGCTATCTGCGATAGGCGCTATCGTTTCTTCTTGCGCTTCGCCTTTTCCGCCACGGCCAGGGCCTTGTCGATCCAGACCGCCAGTTCGTTTGCGTCTGCCAGCACCGACTCCGGCAGCTCCCAATACTTCATCGGCTTGGGCGAATCGTACGGATAGAACGGCTCCATGCCGGCCTCCTCGAAGTCGGACTTGTTAGAATCGTCGACCTTGAAGTACAGCTTGTCCTCGGCGATGAGCGCGAAGAACAGGCCGTCGGAGTAGATGCCGACGCCGCCGAACATCGGCCTCGTCTGTATTGGCGCGACCGCGCTCAGAATCTCCTCGATCCGCTCGCGGTACTCTGGCGTAAACCCCATTCCTGGCAACATACCACCGCTCGCTTTCTAAAAGCGTGGCGCGGACGGCAAGTTGGAACTGAACCCAAGTCGCCTGCATTTCGTCTATGCTTATTCGTCTGACTCAAAGAGTTCCTCATGAAGAAATCCATTTGTATCGTCGTGCTTGGTCTTGCCGTGTTCGCCTTTGCCGTCCAGCGGGGGTTGCCAACTGGTGTCGCGACCCACGTCAGCACGCTGACCAAGGCGAAGTCGTTCACGGCCAAGTTCACGGTGCAGGAGATCGGCGGCACCTTGGAGGAGTTCACCGTCACGTACGGCAAGCCGGACATGCTGCGGATCGAGTCGCCGAGCAAACTCGTCGTCTCTGATGGCAAGACGTTGACAGTGTACGACAAGAAGGCGAAGACGTACTCGGAGGAGCCTGCTTCCAAGGCGATCATGCTGTCGCACATCACGCAACCGTCGCTGTGGGGTTGGGCGTCGTTCTTGCAGAGCGATACGACCAAGCTCATCAAATCAGGAAAGGATGGTCGGAGCCGCCGATTGCGCGGGGTGGACGTAACGGAATCGACTGTAACGCTCGCCGACGGTGAATCGACGGCCACGTTCTATCTCGACGCAAAAATCGGTTTCGCACGGGGGTACAACATCGCAAGCGAAGGGAAGGAATGGATCGTGTGGGCGAAGGAGATTGAAGTGTCGGAAGATGAGTCAACGGACGACTTCGTCTTCCACGCACCGGCGGGAGCGAAACTCGTAGAGGACGTTGCGGCCGGTGGCGCCACTTGGTCCGCGGTCAACGACTTGCTGCAATCAAAGTGTATGCCGTGCCACGGGCGAACGGCCAGCGGGGGAGTCAACATGACGTCCTACCGCCAGCTGATGCGCAGCAGGGTCGTCAATGCGGGCAACCCGAACAGAAGTCGAATCGTGCGGGCTATCAAGGGGCGGGGAGTGACCCGAATGCCGAAAGGACGCGCCGCTCTGAAGGACGAAGAGATCAAGCTGATCGAGGACTGGATTTCGGCTGGGGCGAAAGAGGAGTAGCCGTACTCTTTAGGCTGCGCGTCTGGCGCGAGGGAAGAGTAGCCGCATGCTTTAGCTTGCGCGTCGTGCCGCTGACTTCCGTTTGAAAGCACCGGCCAATACGTGCGTACTTCGGGCAGGTTGGAATGTCAGCGCGGAGCTAAGCGTATGCTGTCGCATCTCGATCTACTAGTTTCTGCTCTTACCAAGTAATTGTACCGGTCGCCTGCTCAATGGATTTGAGTGTAGAATAAACGTGTTCACCGTGCCGATTGGGTTCGGGACAAGTTCTTGGATCAGAGAGGAAGCAATGAGATCACCTATTACCCGGTGTGCAGCGATCGTTCTCGTCAGCGCCTTGACGCTGGGCTCGGCCTCACGGGCTGACGCCATCATCATCATCCGCGATTTCATTGCGCCCGGCGATACGTTCCCTGGCGGTGCTGGAACTGCCGGTTCGGCCAGCGGCTTTCAGGCTGGCGGCGGCAACCTTCAGGCCGTGTTCAGCGCTGCTGCCGACTATTGGGAGTCGGCTCTGCAGGACACGCACACGGTGGAGATCCACTTCGGGTGGCAGTCGCTCGGCGGCGGTACCCTCGCTTCCCACAGGCTTCTGGCCCAGGGCGGATCGCCGAACCGAGAGACTCATGGGCTGGTCCGATTCGATAACGACTCGAGCACTAACTGGTTCACAGATCTGACGCCGTTCGACCCTTCAGAGTACACGACGTTCACGGAGTACACCGCGGATCTCGGCGGCGGGATCATGAACATCGGCCGGGAGTACACGGGCGCGACGGGTTTTGCGTTCGGAAGGCACGACATGATGGCGATCGCAATGCACGAGATCGCCCATGCGCTCGGTATGTCCAGAGCGAACACCTCCTTCCAGGCCGAGAACGCCGACGGCGACATCGACATTAGAGCACCGCTGCCTTTTACAGGCGCTTCGATTTCGACGATCAGCGGCGCACACCTGAATCTTTCGCACGCGAACCTATTCTGGTCGATCTCATCGGGTCGTCGGCGCATGCTGACCCATGCCGACATTCTCGCGAACGCCGAGATCAGCAAGTTCACGCAAGTTAACCTCGACCCTGTGCCCGAGCCAGCGTCGATGATCGCGCTCGGTCTCGGTGCTGCGGCACTCGTTGCGCGACGGCGCAGGAAGACGGCGTAAGCGCTTTCTGTAAGCGTGCTATGGCGGTCGAAGACTCTCCTTCGATCGCTTTGCCATGTCTTTGTCCCAGGGTACTCTCGAGTTTCACAGTGGAGAACAGACAGCGTCATGCCGTTCTATCCTAGAAACTCCAAGGCGGACACTATCCTTGTGCTCGGAATTCTGAGTTGCGTCTTGCTGGGGCCCATTTCTGGCATCCCTGCGTGGCTGATGGGGAGAGCCGAGCTTCGTCACATGAAGACCGGCATTACTGACCCGTCCGACCGGAAATATGTGCGGACTGGAATGGTGCTGGGCATCGCAGGGTCCATCATCAGCCTCGTTTGGCTTGCATGGGAACTGTTTGTTGCAGGTTAGCAGGTCGGTACAAGAGGCGCATTTTACTAGGGACGCTGGAACCGGCTTGACGACATGAAGTAAAACTCGTCAATGGCAAAGAAGAAGTACGACATTAAACCCGCGTCGAGAAGCGAGGTCGCTCTGCTCGTTGCGATGATGGACGCGACGACCAAGTCGTGGAAGGACGACTTGCGCGGTATCTCCGAGAAGGAGTTCAGATGGCAGGCGAAGAAGGGCGCACACTCGATCGCCATGATGATCCTGCACTGCGTGATGGCGGAGTACTGGTGGATTCAGAGCGTTACTCTTGGCAAGGACATGGACATGAAGTTCATCAACGGGCTCGGTTATAAGCGGATGGACATCGCCAACGGCATCTACGGGACTCCGTTGAAGAAGCCGAAGGCCTGGTACCTCAAGCAGATGACCGACATCCGCAGGAAGACGAAGAAAGCCATGAAAGGCCTGAAGCCTTCGCACACCGGAATCGGCAGAGGCAACGAGTTCACGCTGCGCTGGGTGTTGCACCACCTGGTCGAGCACGAGGCGTATCACAGCGGGCAGATGACTCTTCTGCGCGAGTTGTACAGGAAGCGCAGATCGAAGTAGAGCGTTGTTCACCTCGTGGCAATGACGACCATGGCCTTCATCGGGTACTTCATTTCGCCTGACGCCTGTTCGTAATCGCTTAATAACTCTCTTGCTTGCGAGTGCATCGCGGCCAGCTTTTCGTCGTCGGCGGGGTCGTCGGAGACCCATTTCTTTACGTTCCCCTCTACGAGTTGCGTGAGAGAGGCTGACGTCACCATGCTTCGCAGCAACCGGATCTTCGGCCGGGTGATGCCTGCTGACTGCGCCAATTCTTGCAGTGCTGTTGCATCTCCCATAGCGTACGGCGTTGAGTACCGCGCGGCCGCTTCGTCGCCGTAATGTTCACGCACCAAGTTGGCGAGAGTTTCGTGCACAGGATTGTCTTTCCCCGTTGCCCAAACCGCGACGACAAGCCGTCCGCCCGGCGCCAGCACGCGCCATATCTCGCTGAGTGCCTGTGCCGCATCGTCGACGAACATCAGAGCGAACTGGCTGACGACCACGTCGAACGATTCGTCGTCGAACGGCAGATCGCAGGCGTCTCCGATTCGCCAATCTATCAAAGGCTCTTTACTAGCCGCGACCGCCAGCATGCTTTCGTTGATGTCCAGGCCGATAACGGTTTCGCTGACCAAATGCGCGGCGATCGTCAGGACTCCGGTGCCGCATCCGACGTCGAGAACCCGGTCGCTAGAGCAGAGCTTTGCGAAGGGAAGCAGCTTGCCTGGCCAGAGCGCAAGGCGGCCGGGCACCGACTCGCGTTCGTACTCCCGCGCCTTTTCGGTCGTGCCCCAGACGTTCTTGCAGTCGCTCATCTTGCGGTTCTTCCAACCGTTATACCGAGCCGGTCGGATGCCGGCGGTAGAACTGACACATGGCAGGGAAACACTGCGGCATCGATGTGCACAAGAACAGGCAACCTGCCAATAAGTCTGATACCCTATAGTTGAAAGGATGTTTGTGGATCGAGATCAGGGTCCGGGCTGGCGGCTTTACGTGTTCTATGCGGCGATGGTCGCGTTGATTTTTTCGTGGCCCGCGATCATGGACGATGATCAGCCTGTCCGACTTGCGACGGTGCCGTACTGGACGATCGCCGGTGCACTTGGCGTCATGTGGTTGGGGTTTTTAGCTGTCAAGCGGGTCGACGAATGGAGGTCGTGGGCGGAGGACGAGCAGGCTGAATTCAAGTCGGAGTTCAGGACGATCGTGCTCGTAACGCTAGCGTCTACGGTCGTCGGCCTAATTCTGTGCGACCTTTTGTCGTGGACGTACGATGCGCTGCCGTTCCTGATGCTCGGTCCGTGGGCGTTGTTGAAACTGGTTCAGTACATCCGCAGGCCGCGCGTCGACGTTTGGGACTGACTTTAGACTTGCCGCGCTGCGTAACCTGTCGATGAACGTGGCCGTCAAATCGAGCTAAGAGGTTCGCTATTTTGAAAGTTGCGTTTTCAGTCTGTCTTGCGCTGTGGTGCTCGTTTGCTACCGCGCAGCGCTTCACGGATGCGGATTTCTCAAACCATAGGAGCGAATTCATTTCTGAGCAGACCCTTGCTCCGGGCGGAGTCGTCATCGAAATCTACGCGCGGAATCGGAGCGCGATGATGCAACTGTTGCACCGGCTGCACAGAACCGATAAGTGGGAGTACGAAGTCTCTTGGGGCGCTTCAGACTCGGTGACCGTGTGGATTCCGGCCATGCTAAGTCAGCCCAGCGACGATCCGCAACGAACTGTCAGACTCGCGTATCGACGGTTGCTGAGTTCGATCGACATGACTTATAAGGTCGAAGGTGGGCTTTACTATCCTCTGTTCCGGTATAGGAAACTGTTTGTACCGTTCAAGGTGTTGGGCTCGCACGGAGCCATGGACTTCGTATCGGGCGAGGTGAACTCGCTCGACGTTCTTGCTGCGGCGCTCGCGCTGCAAGGTGTTGGCTACCGGGTCGTGCGTGCCGCCGGTAGCGAGGTGTCTTTGCGTGCGCAGAACTGCCCGCTTTCGATGCTCGTGGAAGTGTTGGAGGCTCTCGACGCAGGCATCGTGATCGATCAAACTCTGGGATTCGTCGTTCGACCGCGCGGTCTGTCTTAAGCGGCCACAACCCAACAGGCTAGTAATCCGTAGGAACTAGCGGGGTTGAGAAAGAACGCATGGTCACGGACAATAGGGCAGTTACATACGCGGTCGCCTCGCTCGTGCTCGGAATCATGAGCTTCATGGGCGGCGTCATGCTGACCGGGATTCCAGCTTGGATTCTTGGGAAGGTGGCGATCAAGGAGGTGGACGCCGGCCATGGAACCGAAGCCGACCGTCAGATGGGTCGCATTGGTGTGATTCTCGGCAAACTCGCCGTGCTGATCTCGGTCGTGTGCATCGTCATCGCGGTAGTCGCGGCGGTGTACTACGGTTTTACGTTGAGAAGAAACTTAAAAATTGGTTTTTGATCAACCTCCAAGAACGTCCCGTCGTCGAGCAACAGGAACGGGTCGGTGTCGGAGGTCTCACCGAAACCAAACGCCCTTGCCAGATGCACCCCCGCGCCCTCTAGCGTGGGTTTCGCCTTGACAGTTCGCCTGATCGGTCTGATGGACATCGTGCCTGTCAGTATGTTCGATGCACGGGGAGCGTCACTAGATCCCTCTCCCCTGGGAGAGGCTAGGAGAGGGTGCGAATGGTCAGAACGCTTTCCGAGCGATTGGTAAGGTGGTGCCTTGTTATTCAGATTTCCTCACCATGCCATAGCATGGAACCACTCTGCTGGCTTGCCGTCGCCATAACGGCTCAGTACCTGGTACGTTCCTAAGTTATGAATGCAAGCGTGAGGGTCTTGGTTTGTTGCCTACTGTTGTTGCAGTTTGCGTATTGCCTCGCCCAAGTGCCCACGAAGGCAGATATCGATAAATACGGGAGTAAGTTTATCGCGACGCCAAACAGTGAGCCTGATCCCACTGGCTGTGACTTCATCATCTACTGCGTGAATCGCGAGGCGGCGCTCGAGATACTCAGTAAGTTCCATCAGTCGGACAAGCTGGAGTACGAAGTTGAGTGGGGCAGCATAGACGCTGTCAGAGTATGGGTAAGGCGAGGAGATACAAGGGAAGAGCTTGAATTTGGATCAGTATTGCGATATGCGCTAAACGAGCTGAGCATGACCTATCGAATCGAAGAAGGAGTCGTTCAATTGATACACCGCGGGCTTCCGGCTTATCCGATCAGTTATTCGTTTGATCCTCCGCGTGTTGAGACTTCAGAGAACACCGTTACTATTTTGGAGAACAAAGCAAACTCGCTTGATTACCTTGCTGCTGTTCTCTCGCAAAGAGAAATCGGCTATCACGTATTCCAGGCGAAGGGACAGGAGATTGAACTGCTATTGCGTCGGCGTTCCCTTCGGTATGTGCTCGATCAGATCGACGCTTTAGACAACGGACTACAGATTGACTGGATCAACGGAGTCTCTGTTACTAGGCAGAGCGATCTTCGTGAGCCGGGATCAAATCCTCCAGACCACTAGTTTGGAGGGACGAGAGTCAGTAGCGGTGCCCTAACTAGCTGCACCCGCTTGTCGCGCCGCAGGTGTTGCACTTCAGGCATACACCGTTCCGCACGAGCGTAAACGCGCCACAGTCGGCGCAGGGGTCGCCTTCGTAGCCTTTCATCTTCGCTTCGCGAATCTGGCCGGCGAGCGCGTGCATCGACGCCGTCGGGAGGACTGCGGTCGCTGATGACGACGATTCGAGGGCGGGTTCGGCGTTATCGTTCGACGAACTCGCACCGTTGCCGTTCGCAAGGGAAGACGAGCCGTTCCCGTTAGGATAGACTCCAGCCTCGGTCATGACGGCGGAGGGCTCTTGCCCTTTCCGAAACCCAGGCGAATCGTGGTTCTCGCGGGTCGATCCGGGCACCGGGCCTTCGATGTCCTGCGCCTCGTCCTCGTCCGAGAACTCGAGCAGCGGCTGGGTGGTTCCACCCGCGAAATCGCCTCGCAGATCGTCGGGCGAGACCTGCACCAGGTCGTTGCGGCCTAGGTACGTCATCGCCAGCTCGCGGAACATGTAGTCGATGATCGAGGTGGACATCTTGATGTTCTCGTGTCCGCTGACCGGACCGTTCGGCTCGAACCGCGTGAACACGAACGCCTCGACGAACTCCTCGAGCGGAACCCCGTACTGCAGTCCGAGCGAGATCGCGATCGCGAAGCAGTTCATCAGCGACCGGAACGCCGCGCCCTCGCGGTGCATGTCGACGAACACCTCGCCGAGAGTGCCGTCGTCGTACTCGCCGGTGCGCAGGTAGATCTTATGCCCACCGACGCGAGCCTTCTGCGTGTAACCACGCCTTCGCGGGGGCATCAGACGCCGCTTGGCGATGTACCGGTAGACCAGCTTTTGTGCGATCGCGGAGATCTGTTCGTGCTCGGTTTCCTGCAATTCAACGACCGCCGGGCCGAACTCTTCGCCGAGGCTCGCCTCAAGGATCGCCGCCGCGGCGTCGCCGGAGCTGGCGTTCAGCGGTTGGCTGAGCTTGCTGCCGTCGCGGTACAGCGCGTTCGCCTTCAGGCCGAGCTTCCACGACATCATATAGCTGTCGCTGATGTCCTTTTGCGTTGCGTCGCTCGGCAGGTTGATCGTCTTGCTGATCGCGCCACTGAGGAACGGCTGCGCGGCGGCCATCATGCGGATGTGTCCCTCGGCACTGATGTAGCGGACGCCTTTCAGCCCGCACTTGCTCGCGCAGTCGAACACCGGCAGATGCTCGTCGCGGATGTGCGGCGCGCCTTCGACCGTCATCGCGCCGCAGACGTATTCGTTCGCGATCTGAATGTGCTCTTTGCTGAAGCCGAGATGCGACAAGAGATCGAACGTCCAATCGTTCATCGCCTCTTCGCTGACGCCGAGCTTCTCTGTAAGAAAACCTTCGCCCAGTGTGAACTTGTTGAACGCGAAATTGATCTCGAACGCGTTCTCCAGCGCCGCTTCTAGCTTTTGTATCGCGTCTTCATCGAAGCCCTTGTCTCTTAAGGTCTCGTGGTTGATGAACGGCGCATCTGCCAGCGTCTTGCGCCCGACGGCGTAGTTTACGATGTCCTCGACCTGCTCGTCGGAGTACTTCAGCTTCTTGAGCGCCGCCGGAACGGACTGGTTGACTATCTTGAAGTAACCGCCGCCGGCGAGCTTCTTGAACTTCACCAGCGCGAAGTCGGGCTCGATTCCGGTGGTGTCGCAGTCCATGAGCAAGCCGATGGTTCCGGTCGGCGCCAGCACGGTGGTCTGTGCGTTGCGGTAGCCGTGCTGCACGCCTAGCTCGTGCGCGCGGTCCCATGCCGCTTGTGCAGCCTCGAGAAGCGGGGAAGGGCACTCGGCGCTATCTATCCCCGTCGGCTTGATGTCGATCCCCTCGTACTCGTTCGGCTCAACGTTGTACGTCGCTCTCCGGTGGTTGCGGATCACGCGGAGCATGTCGCCCTTGTTCTCTTCGTATCGCGGGAACACGCCGAGCTGTTCGGCCATCTCCGCGCTCGTCGCGTACGACTCGCCGGTGAGGATCGCCGTCATGGCGCCCGCGATCGCGACCCCTTTCGGGCTGTCATAAGGGATGCCGATCTGCATGAGCAGCGCGCCGATGTTCGCGTAGCCGAGCCCGAGCGTTCGGTAGTCGAAGCTGAGCTGCGCGACCTCCTTGCTGGGGAACTGCGCCATCAGGACGCTGATCTCGAGCACGATCGTCCAGAGGCGGATCGCGTGCTTGTACCCTTCGATGTCGAAATCGACCGACGCCGAGTCGTAGAACTTCGCCAGGTTGATCGAAGCGAGGTTGCACGCGGTGTCGTCGAGGAACATATACTCGCTACATGGATTACTGGCGTTGATGCGTCCGCCGGCGGGGCAGGTGTGCCAATCGTTGATCGTCGTGTCGTACTGGGTGCCGGGGTCGGCGCACGACCACGCGCTGTAGCAGATGTCGTCCCAGAGGTCGCTCGCGCTGATGGTCTTCATCGTTTCGCCCGTCGTCCGCGCGGTCAGATTCCAGTCCCCGCCTGCCTCGACAGCGCTGAGGAAGTCGTTGCTCAGGCGAACCGAATTGTTAGAGTTTTGGCCTGAAACTGTAACATATGATTCGCTTTCATACCCTGCGTCGTAAACTGGAAACTCGATGCTTGTAGCGCCTTGCTCGGCGAGTTGGATGGCGCGCTGGATGTAGTTCGGGCTGATCTCATCCGCTTTGGCCGCAGCGATCGCGTTGTAGAGGTTCTTATTCTGCCGAGGATCGCAACCCTCGCTGCACGCAGCGATGATGGCGTTGAGGTGCTTGTGGTTGAGGATGGAGCCGGTGACGAGCGCCGCCACCTTCTGCTCCTCTATGACCTTCCAGCTTACGAACGCCTCGATGTCCGGATGGTCGACGTCGAGGCAGACCATCTTCGCCGCTCGCCGGGTCGTGCCTCCGGACTTGATCGCCCCCGCCGAGCGGTCCCCGACGCGCAGGAACGACATCAGCCCCGACGACTTTCCGCCGCCGCTGAGCCGCTCGTTCGCCCCGCGGAGCTTGCTGAAGTTCGTGCCGACGCCCGACCCGTACTTGAAGACGAGCGCTTCGCGCCTCCATAGATCCATGATGCCGCCGTCGTTGATAAGATCGTCAGCGACGCTCAGGATGAAGCACGCGTGCGGTTGCGGCCGCTCGTAAGCGGTCTTGCTCCGCTGCAGTTGGCCAGTCGCGTTTTCGACGAAGTAGTGGCCTTGCGCCTTGCCGTCGATGCCATAAGCGAAGTGGAGGCCGGTGTTGAACCACTGCGGGCTGTTCGGCGCTGCTTTTTGGGTCGCGAGCATGTGGCAAAGCTCGTCGTAGAACGCCGCCGCGTCTTCATCGGTGTCGAAGTATCCGTTCTGCTCGCCCCACTGCTTCCAGCACCCAGCGAGCCTGTGGAACACCTGGCGCGCGTCCGTTTCCGTACCTGTCGAGCCGTCATCCAGCGGAACGCCAGCCTTGCGAAAGTACTTTTGCGCGATGATGTCTGTCGCCACTTGCGACCAATCGGCAGGCACCATGACGTCCTCCATGTGGAAGACCGAGCTGCCGTCCGGGTTGCGGATTTCGCTCGTTCTCGGCTTAAATGCGATCCCTTCGTACGGTCCGTTCTCGGCTGAAGTGAAGTATCGGGCTATTTTCATTTTCTTGGCAAATCCTGGTAATCGGTAAGTATCGTTCTTCGCTAAATCAGTTGTTTGATGATCGATGCGGCGACGCCGGGGTCGTTCACGTCGTCCTTCGCCTTCCGGATCGCGGCGACGACCTTCGCGAACTCCTGCGGGCTCTCGAACTCCTGGTACACGCTGGCGAACCGCACAAACGCGACGCCGTCGAGCTTGAGCAGCTCCTCCATGACGCGATTCCCGATCTGCGTGGACGTGACTTCGAGCTGGCAGAGATCGTAGATATCGCGCTCGACTCTATCGACTGCCGCCTGGATATCTTCGACCGGCACCGACCGCTTGTGGCACGCCTGCTGCATGCCGCTGAGTACCTTCTTGCGGTCGTACTCCTCGCGCGGCCCTCCGCGCTTCACGACGAATAATCGCGGCTTTTCCGGCTCTTCGAACGTCGTAAATCTACGGTTGCACTCGACGCACTGGCGTCGGCGTCGAACCGCCTCTCCGTTCCTTGCAGGTCGTGAGTCGAGAACCCTGAGTTCTCGGTGGCCGCAGTAAGGACAAATCATCGTTCAAACCTCAACATATTGATCTGGGCTCATGTTACACCACTACATGTTGTATGTCAAGGGAATTTTTATTACACAGGTTTTCCGCCTGTTTTGCCGTGGTTTTGGTCCGAAGTACGGTGTGGCCAGGGCTGAAATCGATGGCTCAATCCAGGTGAGCGAGGCGGTTTGGTATCCTATAAATCGAACTCACGGAACGAGGAGCCCGGACGGAGAGTTATGAAACGCATGAACAGCCGCTTCACCCCCGCTTTAATCATCTTGCTGACCGCCCTGCCAGCCCTCTCATTAGCCCAGGAGCAGATCAACGACAGACAAATTCGCAGAACCCTCGAGTCGGCGCTTCAAGATGAGATCGCGGCAGGCGACCTTCTGAGCGGCGCTGTGCTTGTTCAGCAACTCAGCCGGGCGACAGCGAAGATCAAGCTGCCAGAGTCGTTCGATCTTTGCGGACCTGGCGACGACCTGTACGCAGCGGTCAAGAGGGCGACGCTCGTCGTCGCGTCCTACAAGGAGTGCGACCAGTGCGGGAAGCACCACCACACGTCTGCGTCCGGGTTCATGATCTCCGCCAACGGCCTCGCAGTAACGAGCTACCACGTGCTGGACCACGAGGACGCTTCGGCGTTCGCGGTCATGACGAGCGATGGCATCATGCATCCAATACTCGAGGTCGTGGCTGCCAGCAAGCGGCACGACGTCGCCGTTATCCGCGTGAAGGGCGGCGGTTACAACTATCTTCCGATTGCGACTACGGCGCGACCGGGCTCCGACGTGTTCGTGCTCAGCCACCCGAACGGCGCCTACTACTACATGACTCGGGGCGTGGTCGCGCGCTACTCGAACAGCGGACGGAGGCCGATTCTGGAAATCACGGCGGACTCGGCAGCAGGATCGAGCGGCGGGCCGGTGGTCAACGAACGCGGACAGGTGGTCGGGATCGTCAAGGCGACGACTTCGGTGTACTACCACACTCCGAAAGAGGGACAGACGCGCGGCGACCTGCAAATGGTGCGCAAGCTGTGCGTGCCAAGCTCCGAGATTCTGGCCCTGTTCTCGTCCGATCGAGCCAGCACTGCGGCTTCGGACTGAGAGTCCAAAGGCCGGGATGCGGACTAAGAGTCCGCGCTCCGAAAATCCCTCCCCCGACCTGCGGACCCATCGATGCCGTCAAGTCCCCATGGCCGGGGGAGAGGGTCCGCCAAAGAACTCTCCAGCGGAGAGTTCGACGTGGATGGAGGGGGCATTCTCTGTTTTCGTTCGATCTGGACTCGTCAGTCTTGGGAGGAGCATGGGTTTATGGATTTCAGCCCCGACCGGAACAGCGGCAGGAGCGCGGCGATTACGATGACCGGGACGATTAGCTCTTCGAGGATCGAGCTAGTCATGAAGCCCCACATGCCTACGAAGATGAGCCCAGACGCGCATGCGGCAATGATCAGGAGCGTGTAGCCCCTGCCGAGAGCCTTTCCGGTGGTGGTAAGGCTCTCAATATAGCCGACGCGAGTTCCTTTCTCCGCGCGCAGAATCGACACTCGTTTTGAAGGTCGCTTGGCTACCAATTTTATTAGGCAGAAAATGAAGTAGATTCCTGAGATCAGGACGGGGAGGATGCCGACCCAGAGGATGACGCGCTGGACCTCATCGCTCATGGAACCGGACATTATTCCCATCGCGACGATTGCGGCGGCAATGGGAAGAGTGCCGAGAACGATAAGGTGTCCGGCTACCCAGGCGACTAATCCTGGCCCAACGAGCTTCAAGTAACCGCTGAACGCGGTCTTGTCTTCGTCGCTCAAAAGCCGATGACGGCAGAACGGCATCGGAGCGTAGTCCCATCTTCCGTCGGCCCGCTTTGTGAACCGGGCTTCTACGAGTCTGTCAGAGAGTTTCACCTTTCGTTATTCAGTATACGCGGGCTGGTGTCGGATGGAGGCGGCGTTTTCTGCCTTCGCTCGATCAGGAGTCTTCAGTCTTTGGAGGAGCGTGGCTCTCCGGATTTCAGCTCTGACCAGAATAGCGGCAAGAGCACTGCGGAGGCGATTGCCAGCGTGTAGAAACCTCCAGGGAAAAGATCTTCGATAGACGCGAAAATGGCACTGAAAGTGAGCGCTGACACCCATGCAATGATGATCAAGACCGTGTACACCGGGCCGAGTGCGCGGCCAGTTCGCCTCGTGCCTTCCAAGTAACCGATCCGTCGACCTTTTTCTGCATTTCGAATCTCGACTTTCACGAAAGATCTTGACTTAGTCATGCGAACCAGGCAATAAGCAATATAGAACAGAGCGAGCACCGAAGGGAGAAATGGTATCGCAATGAGCGCGACTGTCAGTTCCGGAGAGTCTCGTCCGGCTCTTGCGGCTGAGGTAAGAATCAGGATAACAGGAAAGATTACGGCCCATTTGAAGAAAAGCGAAGCTACGAACAAGTGCAGCCCTGGGCTGGCCAACTTCAAGTTGTGCTCGATGGCCGCCTTCTGCGCCTCTGCGAGAATGCGACAGCGCAAGAACGGAAGAGCCGAGTACTCCCATCTTCCGTCTGCCCGCTTTGTGAACCGGGCTTCTACGAGTCTGTCGGAGAGATTCACCTTTCGTTGCGCAGTATACGAGGGTTGTTGTCGGTTGGTGGCAGGAGGGAGGCTCAAGGTGCGAGGTGCGAGGTTCGAGGTGCGAGGTGCGAGGTGCGATCCGTCCGAATCCCTGAACCTTGTACCCCGTACCTCGCACCTGAAGAGCGTTACCCTTCGCTCTTTGGCGACCACGGAGCGACGCCATCCGTAACTACCGGTCCCGAGAAAACGCGTCGTCAAGCCAACGCAACGCAAAGCGCGGTCTTCTGAGCCTGACGAAGGACCGCGCACTCCCAAACCGAACTAACCCGAACAAACCCGAACTAATCCGAACTCTCGCGCTCGACCAGCTTCAGCCCCATCTCAGCCCACTGCTCCGGCTCGATGGTCGAAGGCGCGTCCATCATCGGGTCGTATCCGCCGCCTAGTTTTGGGAACGCGATCACTTCGCGGATGTTCTCGTCGTCGGTCAGAAACATGATCAGTCGGTCGATGCCGGGGGCGATCCCGCCGTGCGGCGGCGCGCCGAACTCGAACGCCTCGATGATGTGCCCGAACCGCTCCTTCTGCTCCTTCTCACCGATGCCGATCAGCGAGAAGATTCGCCGCTGAATGTCCGGCTGGTGGATTCTGATCGAGCCCGACGCCCACTCGACGCCGTTGCACACTACGTCATAGCACTCAGCGCGCATCTTGCCAGGGTCGGTGTCGATGTAGATCAGGTCCTCGGTCTTCGGGGAAGTGAACGGATGGTGCGTCGGATCCCAACGTTTCTCATCTTCGTTCCAATCGACGAGAGGGAAGTCGGTCACGAACACAAAGCAGAGATTCCTCTTGTCTCGCAAATCGCAGCGGTCTCCGATCTCGTTTCTCAGCCGGCCCAATACCTCGCAGCCAGTCTTCCAAGAGTCCGCGATGAAGCACAGTAGATCGCCTGCCTCAGCGCTCGCCGTCTTGACGATCGCGGCAAGCTCCTCGGGCGAGAAGAACTTGACGATACTCCCGCGCAAGTGGAGCCCGTCAATCTCGACGGTGCCATCGCCAGATTCGCCTTGCACGTAGATCGACGCCATGCCTTTAGCGCCGTACCCCTTGCAGAACTCCTCCAAGACGCCAACCTCCTTGCGCGACAGCGAGCCTCCCGATGGGTAGCGAATCCCGCGTACGCGCCCGCCGCCCTGCACGCACTTGCTGAACACGCCAAAGCCGCACTCCTCAACGATCGACGTGACCTCGAAAAGCTCGAGCCCGAACCGCAAGTCCGGCTTGTCCGTGCCAAATCGATCCATCGACTCGTCGTACGTCAGCCGCTCAAACTTGCTCAGCTTTTCTTTTTCCAGTCCGAACTCGTCGATCAGTTCGTTCACGACCGAGACCGTCAGGCCTTCCATCAATTCCAGGATCTCTTCCTGCTGGACGAACGACATTTCGATGTCGAGCTGCGTGAACTCGGGTTGGCGGTCAGCGCGCTGCGCCTCGTCGCGGAAGCACTTTGCGATCTGGTAGTACCGCTCGATTCCCGCGACCATTAGCAGCTGCTTGTACTGTTGCGGGCTCTGCGGCAGCGCGTAGAACTTGCCGGGCTCGAGTCGGTACGGCACCAAGTAATCGCGCGCGCCTTCAGGTGTGGATCGCGTGAAGATCGGCGTCTCAACGTCTAGGAAATCGCGCTCGTCCAGGTAGTTGCGAATCCTTCGGATCGCCGCTGCGCGGATTGCGAGCTTTCTACGCATTGCAGGGCGCCGGAGGTCGAGGTAGCGGTGCTTGACGCGCAGCTCCTCGTTGACCTTCGCCATCTCATCTTCATCGCTGACGGGGAACGGGAGGGTTTTGCAAGCACTCAGGACGTTGTACGAGCTGATCACGACTTCGACGTCGCCGGTCGAAATATTCGGGTTCCGATTCTTCTCGTCGCGCATTCGAACGATGCCGACAACGCTGAGACAGGTCTCGCTGCGGATGTCGAACTCGCCCTGGAATGTGTCGGGGTCGAACATGAGCTGCACCAGGCCTGTCCGGTCGCGCAGGTCGACGAACAGCAGCCCGCCGAGGTCGCGGACCTTATGCGCCCAGCCGTTGAGGGTGATCTGCTGATCGACCTGCTCAGGCCGTATCTCGCCACAGAGGTGAGTGCGTTGGTTGAAGCTCATATCGGGTTGAATGAGGATACCAGCGGGGGAGTAGGGTCAAGGGTCAAGGGTCAAACCCGAAGAAACCCGAACAAACCCGAACACCCTACCCCACCAAATTGTCCAGCGCCATCATGACCACGAACCCGATCATCACGCCGACCGTCAAAGCAAAGGCAACCGAGGGTGCAATTCTGATCGCGATTTCAACACCAATTCGATGTGTGAAGCGTCTCTATTCTTGAATACGAGATAGAAGTTGGAGGTGAAGCAGTGTTTTCCGCCCTATTGCTTGGTGCTTTGATTAACTCAGCAAAGATCCACGTTCTTCAGGATCAGGGCGAACTTGGTGTGCGCGTCGCGACCTACGACCTTGTAACAGGCTCGAAGCTAAGAGAGTCGGTGAAGCTAGACTTGGCCGACGCCTGGGCAACGCGAAGGATCACTTTTTCAAAGAATCGTGAAATTCTTGAGGTTCACAAGTTTGACGATACCGCCGCGAGTGGCTTTCCTGGAATAGTCTATGATCATCCGCCACAGGAAGTGATCGCGCTCTTAGACGTCCGCAGCGGCGAACGGGTCTTCTCGTGGATCGTCAATCCTCGGCAATTAGAACTGCCAGCTAACGGCAACTGGATGCAGGACTCGATTGTCCGCTGGTATGTATGGTTGCATCGAGACCCACCGCAGCGCGCCGGTCTACAGGTCTTCATTGCAGAGAAATCGGAATTTGCGGATTGGTCGCTTAGTTCGATGGCTCTTACTGCAACAGAGGCAGCGGTGCGCGAACGCAATCTCGTACGAGAAGAACAAGCGGTCGAGAGAGCAGCAGCAATGGGTTGGGAGGAGTACAGTTTCTATGAAGGACTAGTGCCCGTTCAACAAGGCTTCTTTGGCTTGGACGTTTGGAGCACATGGAGATCCGCTATGGATCCCAGTAACCAAACGATTGTTCGGTTACTGAGATCGGGAGAAGGAACTATTGAAGCGTTCTATGGCGAAAGGCGTGTCGAGTTAGATCTTAACCTGGAGCCATGGGGCCGAGGTTTGCAAGTTACGTTTCTGAAAGTCCGCGGAGAGTATCTGACGGTAACCCTTGGTGAGCGGACGTCTCGGGCGTATCGAACTGAGAATGAACTCACGCAACTCTCTACGACCCGCGCGCGACGGATTCGTGTCTATTCGCTAGAGACGGGTGAACTCTTGTTCGACGAGCCCGGAGTCGCCGCGTTGATCGACTCGTGATCTATCCCAACAAATTGTCCAGCGCCATCATGATCACGAACCCGATCATGACGCCGAAGGTCGCGGAGCGGGACTTGCCCTTAGAGTGCGTTTCGGGGATGATCTCGTCGGAGATGATGAACAGCATTGCGCCCGCAGCGAAGGCGAGGCCGATGGGGAGCATCGGCTCGAAGAGCGTTACGGAGCCCGCGCCGAGCAGACCGCCGACCGGCTCGACGAGACCGGTCGCAAGCGCGATCCCGACGGCCTTCCACCGGCTGTAGCCTAGCGCGATCAGGGGGAACGCGACGGCCAGACCCTCGGGCAAGTTCTGCAGGCCGATGCCAATGGCGAGCGACGTGCCAGCGCCGAAGTCGCCGCTGCCAAAGCCGACGCCGACCGCCAGACCCTCGGGGAAGTTGTGGATCGTGATGGCGATGATGAACAGCCAGATGCGCTTCATCTTGGTCGAAGGGCCTTCGCGACCGAGGCCGAAGTGCTCGTGCGGAACCATCTTGTCGATCCGGTCGAGGACGACCGCTCCGAGCAAAACGCCACCGGCGACGACAGCGACGCCCCATGAGCCCCACATCCGTGTGCCGTGATCGATGCCGGGGACGATCAGGGAGAACGACGTCGCGGCGAGCATCACGCCCGCCGCACCGCCGAGCAAAGTATTCAGTACTTTATCGGACACTTTCGGTATGAACAGCGCGGGGAGCGCACCGAGGCCTGTTGCGAGGCCGGCCAGGGTCGAAGCGAGCAGCCCAGCCTGAAAGTTCGTCATCTATGGCGCACAATCAGTTTAGGACTTTGCTCAAGATCGCGTCCACCAATCGGCCCATCTTCGCGGCATGTGATCTACGTCACAAGCCAAACGAAAAGGCCCACGTAGAACCCGGCAAGCACGAGGAACAGCGTATGCAGCACGCGGCGACCGATCGCCAATGCCGGTCCGCTGGGCCAATCCTCCTCGCGGAACGCCACAGCGTCTACGATGATTCTGCCAGCCCAGAACAGTGCGGCAAATCCTACGACGCCAACCGCAGCCCTTTCACGCGACACAATCTCTTGCGAGAAGAATACGAGAAATGCGCCCAGCCCGATGATCATCGCCAAGACGTAGGAGCCGTACACCCAGACGATGCGCCGGTTGAGGCCCGTGAGCTTTCCGAACTCTTCGCGCCACCGAAGCTTAGTCGGCACCTGTGCGCTGGCGATGACCGGGGCAAGTGACACGATCCCTAGTGCGACAACAAGAGTCTCCGGTTGTAGCGACGACATCCAGTCGGAGGCCATAGTGTGAAGCGTTCGGATTAAGGGAGCAATGACGCCGTCTAAGAAAACGGGCGGGAAGAGCAGAGGCACAGGGATGATGAACGCCAGCAGCGCCCACCAACTTCCGCGAATGGAGTACCGCCGCTCCACCGCGATCAGGGCGGCTTGGATGAGGAAGTACGAGAGAGGAAGCCCGTACCCTCCACCGGCGGGGTAGGTGATCGCCATCTCGTGCAGTACGCCCGACGCGACGAACGCGATGATCCATGACCTGCGCCTGCCGATTACTCGGTTCGCCCAAGGAATCAACAGCAGTTGGTTCATCTCGACGAACGGTCTGTTCCATCGGCGCGACCAAAGTTCCAGGAGCGACTTGGCCTTCCACGGTTCGTCGAACGCTGGATCGACTTTCCAGCCGAACAGCCGATAGACCGCTGTCAGCATATCGGAAAAACCGAGGTGGACCATCACGAGAACTGCAAGGATGGCGAGGGTTCCAACTGCCCAACTGGCAAGGGCCGGAGAGAAGTAGACGACGGCTGAGAAAAGCACAGCCCCGATCCACATCCGTCCCCATCCGGCCGCAAACCGTTTTGGCTCGTCTTCACTGGACGATTCCTTTCGCTGGAACGGCTCTGGGTCAACGCCCGGCCAAGGAGCAAGATACGGCAAGAGCCAAGCACCGGCGTTCGTGCCGCGCCGGGCGTACAAGGCGGCGACCTTGACCAGCAGCAGCATGAGCATGCTGGCTGCCAGCAGCTTGATCCCAGCAGGCGCGTTCCACTGGATGGCTAGCAGGACGACGCCTAGCGAGAACGGAACAGCCGCGAGCCGCCGTCGCCAATTCTGAGGAATTGCGATGGCGCCCAGAACGGAGACCGCTATGAGGATCAGCCACGGCACAAGGAGCGATGCTGCCACCTTGATCCGAAGTATATGTCAGAGCGGCGTTTTGGTGATGGGAATTGTTTGGTGCGAGGGGCTAGTCCAGCTCCCTTGCTTCGTCATCCATGCGATCGAGCTGTTTTCGCACCATCTGGCTGTGGATGTTGTTCAGCTTTGGCCATCGACACTGGACGCACCCGCAAAACGTGTGGGTACGTGTGATCTTGCCGACCTCGCGCTTGCCTTTCGGCGAATCGGGATCGACCCAGCGCGACGCGATCGAGCGCGCCCAACGTCTGCGTTTTCCCTCCTGCGACTTTCTGTAACCCCAGCTTCTCATCGCGCCTACCATTTAGTGTAACGCACTGAAGCATCTACAGTTCTGCCAGTTCAGAGAATAGTGGGTCGAGCTTATTGGCAGGAGTAATCCGTGAATGTGATCGAAGATCGCGAAAGGTCTGCGCTTGTGTAGAGGGTGACTGACAAAAAGTTCTTGTCGTAAGAGGTGCTCCTATCGCCATCTGTCTTCGTCCATCCTGCTTCCTCGGTCAGGCGATCTTCGAGGTCGAGTGCAGCCTGATCGGCACGGTCGCTCACATCGAAGTTCAGCCATTCGACGTCGCGACAAGGGCCGAATTCGAACATCACAAATGCTGACGTCCGGCGCGGGTGTGAGTCGTAGGCGCCGATAAACCTTAGTTCGCTCGGTAAGTCTGGAAAGCCGGGCCAACCCGTTCCCTTACCTCCAACAACATATCCCGGCAGTGGCTCATCATCATCGAGTGGGGGCACACAGCCGGCGGCGAATCCGAGCCATGCTAGCAGTGCAAGAACTACGGAGAATCCTGTCACGAATCGTGAAATTGGAAAGATCGGGGCCTTCATACTTGCTTAGTGTTGTTGAAAGGCGTGAGCGTTCACTCTGTCATCTGCCCCATGAACTCTCTCACAGCCTTGACAAATTCTCTAAAATCACGCGTACCGCTCGAGATCTTCAGAGCACCGAGCTTGTATGCGAGATAGAATCAAGAGCAGGATCGGAATCCGATGCCAAACGCCGTTAGCCTTTCGATAGTTCTGGAGTGGGAGAACGCAAAGAGCATGGATCGGCAGTTGGCGATAGAGTTCCTCGTCGACTTGGCCCAGCGGATCGATGAAGTCGATCTTCCGCTGCAAAGGCCGGTGGAACTGATGATTGTGTACGACGAAGACGTGAACGAGTCGGACTTGCGGGGCGATGTCGCAAAAATCCACGACCGTTTGAGCCAGGGCGTACACGTCTCCTTTCTGTTTGCGCCTGGCACCGGCTACTACGAAAAGAAAGGGCTGGCGCCGTACTTTCTGGACTCCGAGATCATCGCCTACGCGGACTCCGACTGTACTTATTCCGAAGGTTGGTTATCAAAGATGACCTTGCCGATCCACGAGGGAAGGGCAGATATGGTCTTCGGGAATACGCAGGTGCGCGCGGGCGATAACCTCGTAGAGCGGGCTTGCGAGTTGGCGTGGTTCTTCCCAACCGACGACCCCTCCGATCCCCTAAAATCGAAGTCAGATAATCGGTTCTTCGCGAACAACTTCGCTGTGCGGCGACAGACGATTCTAGATGTGCCAATTCCCCGGTTCGACGCATCCAGAAGCCAAGGTCGACTCTGGCTTTCCGAATTGAGTCGGAGCAAGAAGGTGATCTTGAAAGAGGCTGACGCCGTTGCGACCCACAAACAGTACGGCACGATAGCAGAGTTTCTAGGACGTGCGTGGCTTTTGGGCAAGGATAAGGACGCGGGCAACAGCGTGCTGTCGGCAAGCCGATTCTATCGATTGAGGCGATCGTTCGCCGCTGTTTTTGAACTGAACGGCAAGTTCATCGGCAGGTTTGTATCGGTCGGCTTGCGGCGAATACCATTTCTAGAAGTTCTTCCGGCCTTCATTCTGGGGGTCGTATTTCAGCTTACAGCCAACACGTCGCAGCTGCTAGCCTCGCTCCGTCGCCGAAGCGCAGAGCCGTCGAGGGATTACACCGACCTGATCGGGCTGGCCAGGGCGTACAGCGAGTAAAGGGGTTCAGAGCGAATGCGCTAGTGTCCGTGCGTCGACTTGTAATGTTCTGATCGCTGGCCGAATACGGCGCGAACTCTGCCGACCGCAAACCCGAACGATCGGATCGCCGCTGTTAACGTTCGGCCGCCGTTCAGCGGAGCGACGAGGAGCAGGCCAACTCCGGCGACAGCCTTCACGACGAAGAATCCGACTGATCGGGCTACCACGGTCGGCGTGATTCTCTTGTACTTTCTGTGGAAGGAAGCCATCGCTTGATCCCGCGTTCGGCAGAATTGGTATCGCGCGTTGAGACGGCTCAGCGGCATGAACTCATGGACGACCGCTCCGCTTACCCAGCCAGTCCTTGCTCCTCTGGCACGAGCCGACCTATAGAAAGATGTATCCGAGCCGCCCGAAAACCCGAGTCCCTCATCAAAACGGACTCCACTGTCGTCAAGAAACTCGCGCTTGCACAGCCAGTTGCTGGTGATGATGGTTACGACGTCATCGCGCCCTGCCCTTTGAAGGGCGCTCGCCTTGCGCTCGATCCTCTGATTCCTGCGCACCAGACCGCGCCATATCGCCCTCTGCGTTGCGCTCGCACCGGGCTCGACAGGGTGCAGACGCACGGGTCCACCGACAAGGTCGAGGTCGCGGTCGAGCATTTCGGTCACAAAGTTCTGCAGCCAATGACGATCAACCGTCTCGTCGTCGTCGATGAATGCAACCAAGTCAGTATCGAACCTCTTCGCAATTCTGAGAATGCGGTTGCGGGCGATCGGGATTCCGATGCGCTCCTCTACTTCATAGACCGTCGTCGAATGTTGCGTCTCGCGTTTGAAATCTTCGACGACTTTAGAGAGCGTGGAGCGGGGGTTGTTCTCGACGAGGGCAAACGTGATCTCGTACTTCGAAATGCCTGTCATATCCCGTAGAGAATCCAAGAGCATGACGAACATCTCGGGCCGATTCCGAGTGATGACTCCGACACAAATGCGAAGCGGTGGTTGACCTGTGTCCATCTGTTCTTGTATGGGGAAACGATCTAGGCTGCGCTCGGAATCGCTGTATGCCTCGCTGCAAGACTTCTGTAACGGACAGTTGAAGCTGATGCCCTGGCATTGCAGCCCGTGCCGATTGCGGTCGAGTCTACCGTACATCGAACTTGCTGACAAACGTTGCAAGTCAAGACGGGAACGGGATAGCATCAGATTGGATTGGGACGGACGTGACGGAAAAAACCGTATTTGAGAGCGATCAGGGCTTAGAATTGGCCGCCGCCATCGACCTGCCCGAGGGCGAGCCGAAGGGTTTTGCGCTCTTCTCGCACTGCTTCACCTGCACCAAGGACCTGCCGATCGCTGTTCACATCGGCAAGGCGCTCGCGGCGGAAGGCATCGCTCTGGTTCGGTTCGACCTGCCGGGGCTGGGCAAGAGCCAAGGCGACTTTGCTGAGACGACGCTGAGCGGCAACGTCGCCGACGTCGTGGCAGTCGCCAGGCAGATGGAGGATCGTTACGGTTTGCCGAGCGTGCTCATAGGACATAGCTTTGGCGGGCCGACCGCAATTCTGGCTGCGCATGAAATTCCGAGCGTGACCGCTGTGGCGACCATTGCTGCGCCGTGCTCTTCCAAGCATGTGCGGCACTTCTTCGACGGCGTGGAGTTCGACGACGCCGGGATCGGAGAGATCGACGTCGCAGGACGCCGCTTCCGGATCAACCGCGCTTTCGACGAGGACCTCGACCAGCACCAGATGGCCGAGAAGATTGCGTCGCTCGACAGGGCGCTAATCGTGTTCCACTCGCCGACCGATACTGTTGTCGGGATAGAGAACGCATCGGATATTTTCGGCGCGGCTCGGCACCCAAAGTCGTTCGTCTCGCTCGACCGGGCCGACCACATCGTGTCGGACGCTCCGACCGCCCGCTACCTCGGCCACGTCCTCTCCGCCTGGGCGCAGTACTATCTTTGAGTGCAGCAACTACTAGGCGACGCCACAGCAGGCGACCCATCAATAGAAGGGTCAAGGGGTTAATGTGAAGGCTCACTGCAAGTTCCCTCAACCGTCATCCTGAGCGGATCGAAGGAGCACGGTAGAGGCGACGGCCCTCGCCGCACGATCTAATGGCCGCGCACAGGTCGGGAGACCCGCACCAAAATGGAAGGCATCGCTCCGGCCCACTTTGCTCGCAGGTTCTTTCCCAACATGTGCCAGCGTCGCCATTTGTCGATTGATTCGATGTTAGCCGCAGATTCGTGAATGTGGAAAAACTGGGGGTAACTTGTGAGGCTTTCCAGTAATACGCAGGCATCCTCTCCGCGTGCCTTTTCGTCTTGTAACATGGCAGGCCAAATACGGGCTGCCATTTGCCGGAATCACCCGCTGAAAGGGTGATTTGCTTGGACTAGGCGATCAGCATGGATGCTGTTCAAAGACTGGATGCCCGCCATCTATTGCGAGAGGGACGGGCACCAGTAGAATACGCGGCTATAGCCGCGAGCGACAGGAGCGAAGCCCCGCCGTTCTAGTTGTGACGATACTCGTTGGGCAACGATGGAAGCTAGACGCAAAAGTAAGACATATGAACACGTTATCTACAACAGAATCGACAATCCTCCAGGAAATTCTGGACCATGTTGCCAATCGTGGCGGCGCTCTTCGTGATTGGTAGGCTGGAATCGCCAGAAATCCGGCCAATCGACTCTTTAGCGACCACCGTGTCATGAAAGGGACAGGTTTCTGGATTCATCGAAACACGGATAGCGCTGTTGCTGCGCGGGGCATCGAGCAGCACCTGATCGACCTTGGTTTTGAGGGCGGTGCAGGTGGTGGTGACGCGTCAACGACGTATGTGTATGCGTACAAGAAGACGCTGCACACGGATGAGAATGCGTAAGGAACTTGAGAAGAAGCCGGGTGGTCGCTACCCACCCCGGCTCCCTTTGAATCAGGTAGATTTGAAAACCACTGGTTCGCGAAACTCGGCGGAATTATCGATTTTCCGATCCGTGGGGATTTCAGCCGTGATCGGAATTGGGGCAGCTAGTTGTGAGTGCCCAAGAAAAGATCGTGTCTGGCAAGAGAGGAAGACACCCAAAGTAGAGTGAGTAGGCAGTGAAGAGCAAACGTAACAGAGAAAAGAGAACGCGCTCGGGGTCAAGCGAGGACGACTCACTAAGGCCGGTCACGTTGACGCAGGCCGTAGAAGAGAAGGAGGCAAAGCTTTTTAGCAGATTGCCTGAATGGATGCGTTCTGTCTGGGCGAATTTGAGCTTGATCTGGCGGCTACTTCTTGGACTGCTGGTTGCTCTAACCGTCATTCTTCCTTTATCGAGATCTTTGAGGGGCAATAACGGGCATGATTCTGTGGAGCAAGAATTTGCTGCTCAGGCAATTCTCTCTGGAAGCGAAGACGACGCGGCGGATCAAATTCACTTGTCTTTTAACTGGCGATCTCAGCGGTACGAAGGTGAAGAGAAAAAGATATATGTGGACGCCTTCCAACCGGTGGAAGGCGATTTGATGATTCCTGAGGGAAACAATTGGACCATTGAAGTACTGATAGGTGGAAGTCCTGCGGCAGAGCAAGGCATCTCAGTGAAAAGGACTGGACGACGTTATCGACTCTTTCCGGTAGTCGAATACTGGTATCCCGGTTCTTACGAGATTGTATTCGCAATCTCGGATGGAATCATAACAAGCCGCGAAGCCGTGAGATTCAGCGTCGAGTGGCGCTTTAATTTCGGTCAGTATGGCAGCGGAACGTTCGACGATCCAAGGCGCCTCATTAGGAGGCCTGGTGATGCGCCCGGGACAGTCTCTCACATCTCCGCCATCGGAGCAATACGTTTAGATCCGAACGCCATGGATCTCGCCAATGGAACGACAATTCAGACCATTCCCCTGCCTGGAGATCTGTATCCTCGAATCGTCGGGATACGGTTCCGATACCTTGAATATCCACATGGCGGATTTCAGATCGCGATGTCAGATGCAATCACCGTTCAGCTTGGCGATGGCAACCTCTATGATCTCAGCATTAAGACAGGCGACTACTACTTGGGGAAGGATGGCCAGCGGAAGAGTAAGCGACACAGGGATCGAGATGTAATTCGACTACGCGAACCGTTTGTGGTCGATGAAGATAACTGGATTTGGATTGAAATGTATGATGATCGCATTAGGTTGTCTCGAGGTTCAGATCGTTCGGAGACAATAATTGCCCAACCAATTTCTGAACGGGAGCCTTCAGAAAACCCGGTTATCGCGTTCCGATCCTTCGGAGCAATGGTGGATATTTACGAGATTATCATAAAGTAAGTTCCGACTGGGAACTCTCGACTGACCCTATGGATCGCCAAGGACTTGGTCGGGCATCTCGGCGACCTCTTCATTGAGCAGGGAGCTTCGACCCTGTTTCTCGGCTTCCGGATCGGCTTTGGTTTCATAGCATCCCGAAACGGCCAGCGCGGCCAGAACGATAAGTGGAAGGCCACGTCCTCTCCTCCTGGGCGCAGTACTACCTATAACGGGCAAAGTTGAAAATACGACTATTGTTGGCCCCCTCCTTAGCCCTCCCCCAAGGGAGAGGGAACTTTGCTATTCGCTGTCGCGAGAAACGAACGGCGAGGAGTAGTTGGGCGGCTCTTTGGTGATCCAGACGTCGTGCGGGTGCGACTCGCGCAGACCGGCGTTGGTGATCTGGATGAAATCGGCGGTGGCGGCCAACTCCGAAAGCGAGGCCGCGCCGCAGTACCCCATGCCGCTTCGCAGCCCGCCGATCAGTTGCTCGATCGTGCTTTCGAGCGGGCCTTTATACGGGACTCGTCCCTCGACGCCTTCTGGCGCAACGGACGCTGTGCTGCTGTCCTTCATTTGGAAGTACCGGTCGCTTGAGCCTTGCTGGATGGCTGCGACAGAGCCCATGCCCCGATAGACTTTATACGCGCGGTTGCGGTAGATCTCCGTCTCGCCGGGCGACTCGTCGCAACCGGCGAACATGTTGCCCATCATCACCGTGGACGCGCCGGCGGCGAGCGACTTCACTATGTCTCCCGATGAGCGGACGCCGCCGTCAGCGATCGTCGGGATACCGAGCTTGTTCGCCTCTTCGCAACAGTCGAGCACCGCCGTAAACTGCGGAACGCCGATCCCGGCGACGATGCGCGTAGTGCAGATCGACCCCGCGCCGATCCCCAAGCGCAAACCGTCCGCGCCTACCGCGTGCAGGTCTCGCACGCCCTGCTTGGTCGCTACGTTGCCGGAGATCACCTTTAGATCAGGCAGTCGCTCCTTCAGCATCTTAGTGCATTCGATGACGCCTTCGCTTTGGCCGTGCGCCGCGTCGATCACTACGAAGTCGACGCCAGCCTCGAACAGCTCCTTCGCCCTTTGATAAGGCTCGCGCAGGGGACCGATCGCCGCGCCGACTACGAGACGCCCCTTGGCGTCTTTGGTCGCTTGCGGATACCGCTTGACCTTCTCGATGTCCTTGATCGTGATGAGCCCTTGCAGGATGCCGTTCCCGTCGATGATCGGCAGCTTTTCGATCCGGTGCTCGTCGAGAAGCTCCTGCGCTTGGTCGAGCGTCGTGCCGGGTTTCGCTGTGATGAGGCCGTTGCTCGTCATGCGCTCGCTGATCAGCCTGTCGTAATCGGTCACAAAACGAATGTCACGATTCGTGAGGATGCCGACCAGCTTGTCGTGGTCGTCGACGATCGGAACGCCGGAGATGTGAAAGCGCGACATGAGCTCTGTCGCGTCCCCGATCTTCTTGTCCGCCGTGAGCTTGATCGGATCGGTGATGATCCCGTGCTCCGACCGCTTGACCCGGTCCACCTGGTCAGCCTGGTGCGCGATCGACATGTTCCTGTGGATCACGCCAACCCCTCCCTCGCGCGCAATCGCGATGGCCAGGCGCATCTCAGTCACAGTGTCCATCGGCGCGCTGACTATGGGGATGCTGAGCTGGAGTCCGGGCAGGATTTCGGTGGACGTATCGACGTCGGCGGGGATCACGTCTGACCTTCTCGGCACAAGCAGAACGTCGTCGAAACTGAGTCCGGTGCGAAAATCTTCGGCCATCGAGGTGCTTTTGATATTATGGCGGGTTCGGGATTCGGGTATCAACTACAGAGGGACGAGTGGCGAGCTATGGCGTACATGATAAGAGGGCCGGATGGGAGGGAGAGCGGCCCGATCGAACTGGAAACTCTGGTGCAGTGGGCGCAGTCAGGATCGCTGCCCGCGCACGCGCCGGTGCGGGACCTGGTCACCGGCGTCGTCACCGTGGCGGGCCAGATGGGCGAACTGCGGTCGGTCTACTCGGGTACTGACTTCTCAAAGGTGCCAGAACCGGTCGTCGCGGCCCGGAGCAAAGGTAGCGCGCTGATTCCTTCGGGCAACCCGAATGCGCTCTTGGCATACTACACAGGTGTCGCATCACTCATTCCGTGCCTCGGACTACTTACCGGGCCTGTGGCGATCGTGCTAGGGTTCAAGGGGTTGCGCGTTTATGACGAGAACCCTGCCGTGTTCGGGAAAGGGCACGCTATCGCGGGGATCGTTTTGGGGTCTGTATGTTTTCTGGCGAACATTGTGGGGCTCGTGTGGTTTCGCATTATCGCCCAGCCTTGAGGCTGATCGGGTAAACCGCTCGGCATATGGAATATCGCAGTCTCGGGCGCACGGGCGTCCAGGTCAGCAACCCGTGCCTCGGCACCATGACGTTCGGTTGGGAGCCCGATGATTGGGGATCGACGCAAACCGAGGCGTTCAAGGTCGCCGACCGAGCATACGAGCTTGGGATCAACTTCTTCGACTGTGCCGATATCTATGCGCGCGGCATCAGCGAGAAGATCCTCGGCAAGTGGATGAAAGGGAAGCGCGACAGGCTCGTGATCGCCACTAAGTGCCACGCCAAGATGCACGACACCGACCCGAACGCCTGGGGCAACTCGCGCCGGCACATCATCGAGGCATGCCACGCTTCGCTCAAGCGTCTGGGCACGGACTACATCGACCTGTACCAACTGCACAGGCCGCAGCCCTCGATCCCGATCGACGAGTCTCTGCGGGCGCTCGACGATCTCGTCAAATCCGGCAAGGTGCGCTACATCGGCTGCTCGACCTTCGCCGGGTGGCAGCTCGCCGAGGCGCAGTACGTGGCAAAGTGCCTCGGGATCAACGGATTCGTGAGCGAACAGCCGCCGTTCAACCTGCTCGATCGCCGAATTGAGCGGGAGCTGCTGCCGTTCTGCCGCACGTACGATTGGGCCGTGATCCCGTGGTCGCCGCTGGCTGGCGGACAGCTCAGCGGCAAGTACCTGGACAGGAAGCCGCGGAAGGCCCGCTACGTGAAGTCCGATCCGGCCGGCCGCGTGAACGCGACGACGACGAAGTTGGTCAAGCGGTTGAAGAGGATAGCTGACAGCGCGGACATGTCGCTCGCTACCCTATCGCTCGCGTGGGTTACCAGTCAGCCGGGGATTACGGTGCCGATCATCGGCGCTCGGACTGTGAGTCAGCTAAACGAGTCGGTCAAGGCTTGCCAAACGGTCTTGGAGCCCGACCTGCTCGAGAAGATCGACAAAGTCGTCGAGCCGGGCTCTCACTTGCTGGACTACTACACAGCCAACTTCGGGCCAAACGTGCGACCGAACGTTTAAGCGGTTTCCGTAAGCGACTTGGTCATCCGCGTTACGCGAAACTGACTGCCGAACGCAGGCTTTTCGTACTCGTCGATCGCAGTCCAACCTAGCGCCTGGAACACAGGCTTTGCATAGATCGAGGCCTCGGTGAAAGCTTCGTTGCACCCTGCCTCTCGCAGCGCCTGTTCTGCCGCCTCAAGAAGAGCACGGCCGACGCCTCTATCCGTGTGCTGCGCGTGGACGTACCACATGCCAAGTAGTTCACCCTGTGAGCAGTACGACACGAACCCCATCGGCCGGCGGTTTTCTTCGGCAAGCAGGATAACCTCGCCCTGATCAACCGCACGCACAAACTTGTCCGGTTTGATTCTTTGCAGCCAAACGTCTATTGCATCGCCGTCGTACAGAGGTCGCAAGAGCGCGTCGACCGACGCGCGCTGGATTTCAGCGAGGCACGGGTAGTCGTCGGGAATCGCCGGTCGGATTTGCACGATGTGAGGCTACTCCGCCACGGCTAGTCGCTCGAGCACGAACGAAAACAAACCCGGTGCGCCCGTAGTTGCGTTTGCGAACATCAACCGCTTGTTGTCTTCTGCCAATATGAGGTAGTCAAGAGGCAGCAAGTAATCGAACGCCCCATTCAGCGCGAGCTCTCTTGCGATCCCGGCTTGGGTTCCTTTCTCAGCGCCCTTTTGGAGCTCCTCGCGCACTTCAGCGAGCGGCTTTCCGTTAAACGACACATACGTTAACCGAACTGCATCTGCGACGACCTTCCAAGTGCCCTCGACGGTTGATGGCAGGCCAGGTTTGCCGTAGAAAAACGTGCCGTCCGATTTGAACTGCCAATACTGGCTGGTGTCGACTTCGTCCATTTGCAGAACGTCAAGGCCGAACAACTCGGCAAATGCAGTGTCGAGCTCGTAGGCCGGCGACCATCGCCCATCGATAAACCCTGATATAGATGACAGTGCTTCCGTACTGCCGAACTCTGGCGCCGCAGCGCCCATCGGAACGGTGGGCTCCGGCGGAGCCTTCTCTCCGCAGCCGACTATTGCTGTGACCCCGGCCAATCCGAGGGTCAAGAGCCCGATCGTGCCGTGGATCCTCATAACATCATCATGGCCGCTTCGTACCGCCGGGACGCCCCGTCGAATCGATTAGCTTTAATCTTCGGTCGCTGCCGCCATGCCCGGCCTCTGACCACGGGCGAGTTCGAATTCCTCGCCCAACATCGCTTCCCACTCGGCTATCTGCGCGTCAGTCAGGGTGGCGAGAATCGTCTCGTTCATCTCCTCTAGAAGTGCGAGAAACGCCTCGCGATCAAACCCTTCCTGTCCACCAGTCGGACGGGCTGCCTCGATAGCGTCCTCGATCGTTTTGATCTGGTCGTCGGAAAGCCCAAGCTTTTCCGCTATCGACGGGCGGGCAAGTGCGCGCACGCCCTCTCGCTGCAAGCTGATCTCCTGGTAACGCTGGAATTGGCCGGCGGAAAGAATCACCTGCATATCGGCGTCCGTTTCTTCTCTCAACGCCTGGGCTGCTGCGGGGTCTTGCTGTCCGCCGCCCTCGGGCATCGCCTCTTCGATCGCAGAGATCTGCTCTTCGCTGAGAGACAGCTCTACCTGTACGTCGTCGCGCACGAGCAATCCTGGACCACCCCGGAAGGCCGCGCGGCCACCTCCGCCTCCACCTCCGCCCCCGCCACCTGCTCCTGCGCCTGCCATGGACGGTCGGCTGTCGCGGCGTCCGGTCTCGAGGTCGACACCTGGAACCTCGGCTTTTTCCTGGGAGCAACCGACGAGGGTCGCCGCAAACGCGGCCAGCCAGATGAGGATTGTCAATCGATTCGGAACGAACGTCTTCATACCGCAATGATACTTCGCGGCGGGCCCCTCCGGTTCCGAGACCGCAAAGTTTGTGCGCCGTATTTCAACTTCCCGGTCTTGGGCGCGATCGCCGCTGGCTATCGTTCGTTGCGCCTCACGATCAATTGACGATGGTCCACACAGTCTGATCGAAGCTGATCAGCCACGGGAACGAGAGCACTATGCCAGCTTCCTTGTAGCTGACCTTGGATTTCATCTCCTTCGTGCCGGCCTGTATGAACCGCTCTGGATCGACCGTGATGATCACTTCGACGATCGAGTCCACCATCGTCGCGATCATGAAGTCGACCTGTTCGTACGAGTTGTTGTCGTAGTTCCACAGCTCGATCCACTGTCCTATGTTGTTGATTTCGGCGTGGGCCTCCACTCTGAACCGAAGCTCGGAAGGCGTCTCAGTCGGAGAAGTTCCGACGACGATGAGCTGCACCTGGCGCTCAGCTTGGTTCAGCGTGATCCCCGGCAAAACCGTCATCCAGCTGTCGTCGCTGGCAAGCAGATCGCTCAGTCCGCCGCCGGTCAGAATCCCGCGGAACAGCGAGAAGCTGTCCGGCAAGACCAAGGTCGTCTCCGCTTGTACGGTAGCAGAGAGGTTGTCAATCCAAACCTGATCGAATCGACCGGGACCGTTCGTAATGGTAAACTTGCCGATTCCGGTCGCACCGAATTGGGCGGCCGTAAACGTCATCGGCGGGTCGACCATCATGTTCGTACCGATGATCGGTATGGTTGCAATGAGTACGTCGGAGTTGTCGAACACCTGCACGAAGCCCGCGCTACCCCCGAGATTGACTGCCCAGAACGAAACGATCGAAGCTGGGTTGTCGAAATCGCAAGTTCCGACTTGGTTCGGCGTAGTGACGCCCCACGCGGCTATGCCACTTCGATACGCGTTAAAGTTGCCGATGGAAGTGGCAATTCCGCCGGTGAAGTGCGCCGTGTCTGGAGGCGTGCCTATTGTGAAATCCGTGGATCCCAACGGAATTGTAGGCGGTTCAAAGCTGGTGAAAAGGTTCACCTGAGCCGAGGAAGACGATGCAGCGACGAACAGCCCGACCATTGACGCGATTTTTCTGGTTCTTAGGTTCATATCAATCCTCTCCAAAACAAAACAAAGATCGTTTAATTGACGGACGCAATCCGACGCCAAGTTCAATGCATATGAAAAGGTAAACGTTCCAACTGCTGCCCCAATCGGCTCCAACCCGGTATTTGTAACAGGGCGCGGGGCACGGCCAAGCGAACAGCCTTCGTCCACCGCTTCGGGTTCAACACAGGTACGGCCTAGAATCGTAGCGTCGCTTGAAACGCTAGAATGCCGCCTCTCCACTCTTTATTCGTGATCCCGCCGTACGTAACCGGCATCCGACCGTCGCTGAACAGGTAGTGAACCGCGATTTCGGCATTGCCGTTGATGGCGTAGTTGAAGTCGACCGAATACCAATTGAGTCCGACAGGGTCGCCGCCAAGCAGCGAGCCGTCGGCGTTCTCCCATCCCAGGCTCATATACAGCCGGTCGTTCAGGTCGATGTCCAGTGCAACGTCCACCGCTGTGATTCGGTCATCTCCCATCATGATTCCAAATGCGCCCATGCTAGCAGCGTCGGCCGGTCTGTACCTCTTCCAACTGCCGCGAAGGCCGACCCTATCCGAGACGTCGAACCAAACCTCCGCGCCGTACACGTCGATATTCGCTGGATTGAAGTAAGGTCCGAGACGACCCCAAGACCCCTGGGCTCCGAAGTTGCCCTCGACCATGCTGTACAGGCCTGTTGCTCCCCAAGTCCCGCCACCGTCGTATCTGATAGAGACAGAGGCAGCGGTGTTGTCGTCGCTCAGCACCGACGAATCACCTAAGTAATAGTCAGTTTGCGAAAACGAACCGGCGACGCTGAAGTCGTCGAGGAAGTAGTCTATTTGCGCGCCGTACGTCCGCATGCGGTCTTCGCCAGCACCGACAAATTGGTCGGTGTCGTTGTCCTGCTCCCAGTAGTGGACGCCCTTGATCCGACCGTCAGCGCCGAGCTGGAATTCGAGTTCTAATCCGAACAGCGACTCACCAGTCAGACTGGTGAAGTCGTTGCCGTCCGTGTACTTCAGGTCATCCACGCGAGCGAGCAAGATCGTTAGATCGGTGTTTCCAAAAGCAAACTCGGTGCGAACTCCGTCGAACACGTGCTGGCCGTTGTTCACGCGCGGGTTCTCGTAAAACTCTGCGTAATGCGGCCGAGCCAAGAAGAAAGCGCCGCTGGAGTGATAGAATCTGCCGACTGTGACATCAACGTTCTGATTCGCGATGCTCGTGTCGAACGCCATGTTTGCTTCGTCGAACCAGAAGTTCGTGATCTCCGGTTCGCCGTACGGCATGCCGAACATCGCTCGATTCCAGTTGTCCAGCAGCGTGTCATAGCTGTAGGCGTTGCTCGAGTTGAGAGAGGCCTTCCAGTATGTGGTCTCATCCGGTTGACCACTGAACGTGAAATTGAAGTTGTGGTACATCTGAAACGTCTTATCCATCCCCGCCGACATGAAGTTCTTTCGACCGGCTATCCGACCGGTTTTGGTCAGACCCCACAGTCCGTTCGTGGAGTGTCCAGCCAGCCCCACGAAGATCAGATCTCCGCTGATGTTCACCGAATTGCTTCGCTCTTCCAAACGCGTTACCCGGCCGGCGAGGTTTTCCAATTCCTGCTGCATTGCGTTCACGTCGACGCCGAAAGAGGCCATCTCCTTCTCGAACTCCTTGGCGAGTCGCATCAAGGAAGCGGTGTCGGCCCGCAAACTCTTAATATCGGGAATCCTTCTTATTGCCCTGATCTGCCCGAACAGTTCGTCCATCTGCTCCTCGGTCGCACCCGTCTTCAGACTCTTCACATATGCGTCCAGAGCGTTGACCTGATCGCTGAGGCCGGCCATCTTGCCCATAGCCAAGCTATAGAGGTTGTTGATGGCGACGGCGAACTCGGCTCGACTCATAGGACGGGACGGGCGGTAGAGGCCGTCGGGGTAGCCGAAGAGCACGGAGCCCTTCAGGTTGGCCAGCGCCTCGTATGCCCAGTGGTTGTCGGGCACGTCTGGGAAGTTGCTCTGCGCGGCGGCTGGCATGACCAAGCCGGCGCTGAGTGATGTAATCAGCGCGGTCTTGAGTAATCGGTTCATTGTTTCCCTGTATCGTTCCTAACTAGAATCCTGTTTTACCCTCGCAGCTTCACCCGCTGGCTAAAGTTACGGCTGAGACGCCGAAAAGTCGTCGATCCAAGTCTTGTTGAGGTTGCCGGGGATCGAAGTGTTCGTGACGGTGACTTTGCCGATACCAGCCACGCCAAGCTCTCCCGCCGTGCGAACGATCAGTGCGCTAGCATCCATCATGTTGTCTGTCACAACTGGAATCGTCGCTATGAGCACGTCCGATTCGTCGTAAACTCTGATGATCCCCTGGCCAGAGCCCTGATTTGCAGCGTACAACGCAAACGCGGTAGCCGGGGTGTCGAAATCGGCAGTCGCCACGGTCGAGACACCGCTGATCTCCCACGCCGCGATTCCAGTCCGATATAAATTTGGTACACCTACAGTTAAAGTCCTTCCACCGGTGAAGCGGACCGACTTTGGCGGCGTTCCAAGCGTGAAGTCAGTCGAGAAGGGAGGAAACTCGTTGAATTCGAAGCTCGTAAATTGGTCGAATTGGAAACTTGAAGTGCCGCTGCCACCGCCACATCCCGCGAGCAGCAGGAGCGGGGCGATTGTGAAAGCTAGTAATCGGTTTCGTCGCATAGTATCCGCCCGACTGAAATCGCCAAGCGCTACCGAGCGAGCCAGAACCGCCGCTGAAACGCAAACCCCATTTCCCAGTCTACGGTAGGTAACACGCCCCGCGATAGTTCCGTTCCAAGAGCGTCTCCCTTTTTGAGCCTGCGGACAGATTCGCACATCGCGAACACAGTGGCATCCGATCCCTGCTTTCCCCCCAAATGGAGATTCTTGCGCGCTCGATCGCCAGACAAATGACGCGAAGAAGGGCGCGGCAACGGTACCCGATGTCACGATCCATTCGACCGCTGCTGGCTACTGCGAGTAAGGCATCGCGATCAAGGAACGATCACCCACACCGTCTCATCGAAGCTGATCAGCCACGGGAACGAGAGCACGATGCCAGCTTCTTTGTAGCTGACCTTCGCCTTCATCTGCTTCGTGCCCGCCTCGATGAAGCGCTCCGGATTCGTCGTGATGCTCACCTCGACGATCGAGTCCGCCATCGTCGCGATCATGAAGTCGACCTCTTCCCACGAACTGGTGTCGTAGTTCCAAAGCTCGATCCACTGTCCGATGTTGTTGATCTCGGCGTGCGCCTCCACTCTGATCTGAAGCTCGGTCGGCGTCTCAGTCGGAGAAGTGCCGACGATGACGAGCTGCACTTGCCGCTCAGCCTGGTTCAGCGTGATCCCCGGCTGCACCGTCAAGTAGCTGTCGTCGCTCGCGAGCAGCTCGGCCAGCCCGCCGCCCGTCAGGAACCCGCGGAACAGCTCGTAGCTGTCCGGCAAAACCTCGACTGACTGCGAGTACTTGATTGTCGCATAGTCTTGGAACGTGCCGGAGCTGTACGAATGACCGGTCACATATACGTTTCCTGCCCTATCCAAAGCAAGCGCAACGGCTACATCGGAAATGTTTTCCGGGCCGTGGAAGCGAATTTCCCAAAGCAGGTTGCCGTTCGGGTTGTACTTCAACGTCGCGTACTCGTAGTCTCCAGCCAGATTTGGTGACCCTCCGGTAATGTACACGTTGCCAGCAGTGTCCAATGCAAGCGCAGTGGCGACATTGTTGCCGTTGTTGGGCCCGCTGTAGCGTCTTACCCAAAGTAGGCTTCCGTTACTGTCGTACTTCAGCGTTGTGTAGTCTTTAGCAGTGCCGGAGCCCGAGCTGCTGCCGGTGATATACACGTTGCCACCACTGTCTACGGCAAGCGCAGCGGCAGAATCGTAGCCGCTGGCCGGACCGTTGTAGCGCCTTTCCCAAAGCAGATTTCCGTTCGTGTCGTACTTGATCGTCGCATAGTCTTCGCCCGTGTCGATGCCGCCAAACGAGTCGCCAGTCACATAGACGTTGCCAGCGCTGTCGACAACAAGTGCCGTGGCTTCGTCGAAACTGTTGCTCGGGCCGTTGTAGCGCTTCTCCCACAGGATGTTTCCGTTCGTGTCGTACTTGATCGTCACATAATCTGCCCTCGAACCGGAGCCATTCGATTCTCCGGTCACGTACACGTTCCCTGCGTCATCAATTGCAACTGCAACTGCACCGTCAAAGCCGTTTCCCGGACCGCTGTAGCGCCTTTCCCAGAGCAGGTTGCCGTCAGTGTCGTACTTCAGCGTCATGTAATCCAAGTCAGAAACTATGGCCGACGTGCCGGTCACGTACACGTTTCCTGTCCCGTCTACTGCAATTGCAGACGCACTGTCATAGGCGTTGTCCGGGCCGCTGTAGCGTCTTTCCCAGAGCAAGTTGCCATCAGTGTCGTACTTCAACGTGGCAAAGTCAATTTGTGTGTCAGTGCCCCAGGAATCGCCGGTAACATATACGTTGCCCGCGCTGTCAACATCAAGCGCAGTTGCTCTATCACGATCGTTCCCTGGGCCGTTGTAGCGCCTTTCCCACAGGAGGTTTCCATTCGAGTCGTACTTGATCGTTGCGTAGTCAATACCTGTGCTGGAGCCCCGGGAATCGCCGGTAACATATACGTTGCCCACGCTGTCCAGCGCAATCGCCGCAGCGTAATCGAAACTGTTGTCTGCGCCGTCGAAGCGCGCGACCCACTCCTCCTGCACTTGGCCGAAGGCCGCGCTGGTCACCCCGAGAACGGCGGCGATGCAGAACGGCCGAATGTTGATTCTGGAAATATGACGCACTTCGTTCCTCTCTGGCGCCGTATGAGAGCACCGATCCATCAACTTACCCCGGCCAGCGACTCACCAGACTCGAACGCGCCCGAGAATCCCCGTACATTCACTGGGCTCCTAGGGAGGATCTGCAACCCGGAAAGTCGTTGCCCCGTGCAGTGCGACCGTATCATCCAGCCTTTCCGCCCGGATGGCAGGACGCACAGCCGTGAGGGCGTAGAATAGGGGCGATGGCCGCGACAGCCGTGCCCGATTTGACGATTGATACGATCGCAGGTTCAGATGAGCAGCTCTGACGCCAGCGCCTTCACGGAGAGCGAGCACAGCAAGCGAGACGCGAGGACTGTGCGTCTATTGGTGCTTGTCTCGACAGCTTTAGTCTTGAACGCAATTATGTACGTTTTTCACTTGCAGATAATGCGAGCGTTTTTCTTCGCAGAATTGCTCTACTTGCCTATATGGGCGTTCACCATCGGCACGGCCTGCTACGCGCTGGTCTCATCTTTCATCCATCGGCACGGGAAAGTACTGATCGTCATCACACTTATGGTTGTTTCGGCCTTGTACTTAGCGTTCGCACAACCGGGCTACGCGTTTGCCGTCCGAGCGGATTTCGAACGGTACCGAGCGGAGCGTGAGAAGGTCATCGGGCAATGGGTGCCGGAAGATCAGAGCGAGCGGCCAGAGCCGATTCCCGTAGATGATCGGCTCGCGGAATCCGGGCGTGTGCTGATCCGACAGCGCGACGAAGACACCATCTTCTGCTTCCCGCTCCTCTGGCGCGGATTCGACAACATCGAAGGGTTCGTCTACACGGCCTCTGGTGACCCGCCGCATCAGGGCGACGTCTTTAGAATCATCTATCTCCGGCGCATAGACGACCACTGGTTCTATATTCGGACTTCCTGAGCCGCATTCAGCCTAGATAGAATCCTCGGGGGGCGTAGAATAGGGGCGATGGCAGCGACAGCCGTGCCCGATTTGACGATCGACTCGATCGCCGACAAGGTGTTCGCCGACGAGCGGATCTCCCCTGCAGACGCCGAGTTCTTGTTCTATCACCCGAACTTGAACGACCTCGCGGCTTTGGCAGACCACCGGCGACGTCAAAGGACCGACCCTAAAGTCGTGACTTACGTCATCGGCCGCATCCTCAACTACACCAACGTCTGCTGGGTGCGGTGCAAGTTCTGCGCGTTCTACCGCGTGCCGAACCACGAGGAGGGGTACACGCTTTCTACCGATGAGATTTTGGAGAAGGTGCGCGACACGGTCGAGCAGGGCGGGACGGAGATCCTGTTCCAAGGAGGCTGCAACCCTAAGCTGAAGATCGACTGGTACGAGGACATCTTTTCGACCGTGAAGAAGGAGTTTCCAATGGTCGATCTGCACGCGCTGTCGCCGGCTGAATTGATCTACATTGCGCACATCTCGAAGCTGACTTTGCAAGAAACTTTGGAGCGATTGAAAGCTGTCGGGCAGAACTCCGTGCCGGGCGCCGGCGGTGAGATCTTAGTCGATCGCGTGCGCAAGATCATCGCTCCTTATAAGGACACGACCGACGAGTGGCTGGAATGCATGCGCGCGGCCGCTTCTCAGGGACTGAAGTCTTCGGCGTCGATGATGTTCGGCCACGTCGAAACGATGGCCGACCGCGTCGAGCACCTCGGCCGCATCCGCGACCTGCAAGACGAGTGCCAGCCGTTCCGCGCGTTCGTCACCTGGAACTTTCAGCCAGAAGAGACGAACCTCCCGATCGAGCGCAAGGCGTCGTCGTTTGATTATTTGCGCACCATCGCCGTCTCGCGCGTGTTCCTCGACAACTTCGACCACCTGCAGCTATCGATCCTCACCCAAGGGCCGAAGATCGCGCAGATCGGGCTGGGCTACGGGGCCGACGACTTCGGCTCCACCATGATCGAGGAGAACGTGGTGTCCGCCGCCGGCAACAAGTTCATCCTCAACGCCGAAGAGTTCGAGCGGTTGATCACCGATGCTGGCTACAAAGCACGACAGCGCAACACGCGGTACGAACTGATCTGACTCTATCCCTCAGCCGCTTGCGGTTGACGGATTCTGATTTGCCCGTGTGGACGCGTGGCACTGTTGTTCGGATGTACGCGCCGAACATCAGTGAGCAGATGCGCAGCAAGGGGCTAAGAAGCTCTTGAAGAGTTTGGACCCTCCACACAGTGATAGCGGTTGGATGAACATCGCCGGACCCACAGGCTGAAACCTCTAAAGCGGCACTCTCGTACCTCGACCATGCAAGCCAAGACAGCCGTAATTGCCACCGTCGCCCTCATCGCCGGTATAGGGTTCGGAGTCTCGAGCCGGCCTGCCTCGGCGCAAGACCAAAAGGCTGGCCAGAAGCAGACCTTGGCCGACTTTCCTGACCTGGTAGCCGGATTGAAGGCGACGCCCGGATGCATCGAGGTCACACAGGCCATACTCCCCGGTGGCAAGATGACCGTGTTCGCGTGGTTCGAGAACAAAGCCGCCGTCAACGCCTGGTACACGTCGCCGATGCACCAGGGCGTGATGAAGAAGTTTTTCCCGAACATGCCCGGCAAGAGCGAAGCGATCCCCGCGTTCAAGGACGAAGAGTCACCATTGCTCGTCGTCGCGACGATCACTCCGTCCCAGGAACCGACGATCGCAGGATCGTCCCTCGCCATCTCGCAGATCGCGATCGAGATATACACGCCGGTACCTGGCGGCATCGCGATAGGTGGAGGTTTCGGGCCGGATTCCCTCAAGGTGCCCGGCCTGCGTCGCATGAAAATGAGTCGTGACGGAGTGGCGACAAAGAGCTGATCGGCGTCGCTCACCTACAGTGCTCGATCCTGACGCCAGGTCCCAAGATCGCGCAGTTGGGTTTGGGTTACTGGGCCGACGACTTCGGCTCGACGATGATCGAGGAGAACGTAGTCTCCGCCGCCGGCAACAAGTTCATCCTCAACGCCGAAGAGTTCGATCGGCTGATCACGGATGCTGGTTATGAACCGCGTCGACGGAACACTCGATATGGGTTGATATAGCGTGTTGCTCTCCCTGAAGCCATAAAGGAATAGGCCCTCCTGACCCGCTTGGTCAATTCACGGTCGTAAGGTCGTGCCGATGATACCGGTCGTGGTCAATTGGCCTCGGCGTCCGTAGGTCGGATTTACGAGGACGAATCTCTAGGATTTCACGCGCTAGAAATCGACCATTGGTTGCGATTCGTGACCGCCACACGGCAGCGAAAGTGACGACATGAATCAACGGAGTGGCCTGCGCCGCAAGCGACAGCAGACTGAGCTTTCTCTTGTATTTCTTCACGAATTCTACGGGTGAGGACCAGATATACCAGCCCTCCTCGTCGATGCTCTGAAATAGTGCAGGCGCGATGTAAAAATGGCCGGCGTCGACAACCGCGGTCGTGTCTGCTTCTATCGACGTCACCGGGTCGCTCGGCGGCTCGGCCCACGTATTCGGCGAATCTAACAGGGCGCTGTACTCCGAACGAATAAAGTCTCGCACTTGTTCTTGGTAGTAAAGGGTGCTCTCATCGTTCTTTAAGAAGAACTTCTTGGATGCCCGCCCTACAATCTTCTTCACAAACGCGACGGTGAGATCCCGCTTCTTGAGCTCGCAATAGGAGCGGAATTGATCAACCGACTCGTAGCACGTAACGCGGTGATCGTCGCTTAGACGCGTCTCTGCCGTTGTTCGCAGCAAATTGTCAGCGCATATGAAAGCGATTTGGACGTCGCGCGTTTCTTGGCGGCAGTAGTCTTGTAGAGTCTCCAGGATCATGGCATCTCGGAAACCCTTCTCTGTTGGGGCAGATTTGTCGTCTGCAGCAAATGGAGGAATCCGGTGAATCGCGGAGTGTTCCACGTGCGCCCAGTCGATGCTCGCGTACGGCGTCTCCTGCATTCGCCCCCCTTTTAGATCTATCCAGCGATCAATCTTCTGCTGTGCCAACGTCTCCAGGGTCGACGCTGTCGCGCGATGGCTATACCTCTTACCTGTGTTGCGCTCTATTTTCTCAAAGCTATCGTTCGCCTTCATGAGCAGACCGCAATTGACTTTCGCGTGCTGGTGTATAAGTTCGCCTCGAACTGTCTTAGGAACGACAAGCTCCAGTTGAAAGTCGCTCTTGTACGCCTCCCAAGTCTCGTCAAACACTTGGTCTACGGGCACGTTCTTATCATGGTCGAATAGCACGCTCGTGTCGGGCACGATCACGTGCGTCCCGGGATCCTCACGCTGTACCGCGCCACTGGGAGCTTGCCGGCGCTTTTTCCCACCCATTGCCATTGGTCTGCACAAGACGTTACCCGAGTAGTAGGATTGGCTAGGGCAGACGATTCCTGGCACCGGGCGGGTGGACAGGCTAACGGGTGGCACTGTTGTTTGGATGGGTGTGCCGCCGAGCCGCCGGGTGGTCTGACTAACGATGGGCCACTCGCCTAGTCGTCCGCAAAGGGGTCGTACTCGTCAGATTCGACTGTCGGCGTGCTGCTTTTGGCTTCGTATCGTGCCGCAACGGCCTGAAGGCGAGTAACGAGTTCAGAATCTGAGACGATAAAACGATTCTGATTTGAAGCGGCAACAATGCGCTTTGCGTGTTCTTCGGACAAGCTTTGTGTGCGCTCTAGCGAGTCCGCGATGATATTTCCTGCACGAGTAGTTTGCGCTCTTTCAAGTGTTTGAATTAGAGGTTCGTGCATTTGCCGACGAGTGCGCTCGTTAATCGCGAGCGTGTCTACCAATTGTTCCCTAGTTTCCAAGAGCTCGGATGTCCCCCCGTTTATTGCTTGCACCGATGCGATGAAGCCTTTTGGATCGTTTGGAAGTTTGATCGGTAAGACTAATACGCCTCTCCCGAGCCCCCACCCAACTTCTTGCTGACACCAAAACGACGAGTGAAAGGCAGGAGAGATTACGGCAACTACTGCATGGCAGCTTGCGAGTGAGAGAGAGATTTCTTCCTGCCACTCCAACGTAGGTTCGATGTCCTCATGCGCTATGAACGCATCAATGTGCCTCTTTGCAAGGACTGTTTTGAATTCGGCGACCTGTGCTTTAATTCCTGACTCATGACTCACGAACAGGCGAAACCAACCTGGCTTCCAGATTCGATCTGCATCGCTGACCGATGCGAGTGTTGGCTTGGCACCACTTCTCCAGTCCGATGGAGCATCTAGGTTTGCACCAAGAATGACGTTGGAAACACGGCTGTCCGTACACGTGCTAGTTGCTCTTGATGCCAACTCAGTGAAGCGCTTTTCGATGGATACTTGGTCTGACTCGACTGTAGCGAAGGTCTCAAATGGAAGATTCAAGATGAGGTTATAGTAACTAATCCCCCAATCTTCATTGAGATAGTCGTATTCAGGCTCGCAAACATCGAGTATGGACAAGAGTCGATCATCGCCATCCCTTCGAATAGAGACAGCAATCGCATCGACTACACGTAACGGATCCTCAGGGAGCTTGGCCATGCCTGCTGTAATAGTATGGCCAGACGAGTGGCCGGGCGTAGGGAAAGGGCCGGGATGTCGGGTGGCATTGTTGTTGGGATGCCCGTGTCGGACAGCAGTGGGCTGCGCCTACGACACCGGGTAGGAGAGCGGTTTGAACCTAAAAGCGAGGTTGGAGACGGTCATTTCGGGTGCAGATAGACCCTCCCGGGGCTCCGGGGCTCCTAGGGGACGAAGAACAACTCGCTCGGGGTTCACCGGTGTTCGAAAGGGGTGCAGAAAAACTCTCTCGGGGTAGCCCAACGCTCCTGAGGGGCGGCGGGCGGCTCCATGCTTTAGCATGACGGGTGGCCCGGTCTGACTCGGAGAGTAGACCAGGGGAGTGAGGGGAGAGTCAGCGAGCGGGTCACCGAGCCCGCGATATAATGGAGACGACGTCGTAACTTTCATCATGAACAAGAGTTGGAAAACTTGGTCACCGTTCCAGTCCCGTGAATTGCGCGAGATTTGTGCGCACCTGACGGACGACGAGTTGGACATGTTTGTCGAGCGATCGAGAGACTTCGGCCGCATGATTGCCAAGCGGATTGCTATTCCGATAGGAATCACGGTCGCTGGTGCGTACATGATAATTGCGGACTACGGGGGCTCGATTGCGTTCGCTCTTGTTCCATGTGCTGTAATCCTCGTCAGCTTGGCTCTTTTTCCGTGGCAGCAAAAGAGACAGAAGGAGTTGCTCTGTTCTACGGCTTGGGCAAAAGAGCAAGGCATTGATCCCGACCGCCTGAAGGTGTTCTCGTTCCGGTTTCGCCGCAAATAGACTGCACGCAAATGACGGCAAGGACCACAGTGACCGCGGCGTGGATTTCGATGAGGTTCTAGACGGTTTCAATTCGGCTTGCGTCCGGCTACCACACGAAGTCTGGATCCCATTCACCATCGGAATGCTGGATCTGTTTTTCGCCCGTCAGCCGGTTCGTGCGAGCCGGAAAAGTCACCCACGGGTATTTGCCGTCCTTCCCCATGAGCATGCTCTCCTTCTGCACGTAGCCGTACTCCCACGGAGTCGGCCAAACGAACCACGCGTACAGCAACAGATTGACCGCCATTACTGCGAACCACAAGACAAGTAGCTTCTTCATGCCCGCATATGAGTGTTCTGCTCCACCGCCCATGTTCAATCAACCCGTGAACTGCGGCGAGTGGCTCCATGCTTTAGCATGGTGTGACTTCCCATTTCTCACCACCCTAAAGGGTGGAGCAACCCATTTCCAAACCAAGTAGCGCGCGTACGGACAAACCCTGTCGGGCTGGACCGTGGCACGCTTTCCTTCGTCAAGCTCAGGACAGGCTGGCTCAGGATGACGCTTGTGCACGTCACCCATCGCCCATGGAGTGGCTCAGCGAGACGGGGGGATACGCCAGCAAAACGCTGGCCCGTGTCCGTCCTCCCCGACTTCATGCAGCTCCAGATCGAACGGCAGTTCAAGCTCCTTTAGCGTTCTGCGCAGATCGTCGACGATCGCCTCTCTCGTATGGGCGAAGACGACCACTCGCGTCACGCCTTCCTCGACCCAAACGTCAGTGGCCGCGCCGTGGATTCCGATGAGGTCCGAGACGGCCTCGATGTCGCACTGGTTCGGCTGCAAGTTGCCAACGAACCGCAGACCAAACTCAAAGTCGCCAATGACGTCGTAGTACTTCTCGAGACGCTCTAATGCCCTATCAAACGCCGACCCCATCTTGAATGCCAGTATATCGCCTGTAGGTGGTCTGGAGGCAACAGCGAATCCCTCTCCCTTGGGGGAGGGTTAGGGAGGGGGCGTGTAAACTTCTCCCAATGCTCACCACCCTAAAGGGTGAAGCCACCCAACTCCAAGTCAAGCAGCACACGCACGGACAAACCCTCTCCGGCCTGACCGTGGCACACTTTGGAACAGGTAAAAGGGAGCCACATGGCGACCCAACTCGACGACACGATTGGCAAACAGGCGATCGCGGCGACGGTTGCGCGTCTTGGGGAGTTTCCGGACGTCGAGTATGAACAAGGAGACGGCAGACTGTCGGTAAAGGGTTCACCGGACGGGTTTGACATTGTCGTCCGAGATGAAGGACACGGGGCAACGATTGAGGCAGGCCACTGGCACGACCATTTCTCCGAGCCGGACGACGTCGCCAAATACGTGGTCTGGCTGCTCTCGCCCCGAATGCGAATACAGACAACATACCGTGGAAAGCACGCGGTCAAGAGCGTAGTCGAAAGCAGACTGGAAGATGGCAAATGGATACCCGGCTCAACGTTCGGCACTCTGTTCCCGCTCTTCGGCAAGAAGAGGATCGAGTACTTAAGCAACACGGTCGTCGGCGCAGAGGAGGTTCCGGTAGATTCCCCTAGTCAAAAATGAGTAGATCTGACCGGCTTGTCCGTTGCCGTGATTCGTTTGCGTTGATCTATGCCAGTATAAAGGCAGGGAAGCTGAGAGAAGATGGCACTCATCGAAGTCGAAACAAGGATCAACGCGCCGGTTGAACGGGTCTTCGACCTGGCCCGGAGCATCGACGCGCACGCCAGCAGCACCAAGAACACAAAGGAGCGGGCTGTCGCCGGGCGGACGTCGGGGCTGTTCGAACTGGATGAGACCGTGACTTGGGAAGCGAAGCACTTCGGCGTGAAGCAACTCCTGACGGTGAAGATGACGGCATTCGACCGACCGCACTCCTTCGAAGATCGGCTGATCAAAGGGGCGTTCAAGTCTATGAGGCACCGGCACAGCTTCCAAGTTGATGGCGACGCGACGGTGATGAAAGACGAGTTTGAGTTTCAAGCCCCCCTGGGATTCCTCGGACGAATCGCCGAGAAGGTGTTTCTCACAAACTACATGAAGGGGTTTCTCGTTCGCCGGAACGAAGAGCTGAAGCAGATGGCGGAGTCGGACGAGTGGCGTCGCTTCTTGCCAGAGAGCCACGCGCCCGAGCGGTAATCGAACGGAAGGGGTAAAAGATAATCACGCGATCGCATGACCGACAGCGCGAAACCGAGCGGGCGGATTGTGATAGCCGGGGGCACGGGGTTTCTTGGCTTGAACCTTGCGCGTCACCTGGCCGACTGCGAAGTTGTTCTGATCTCGCGCAACGCTCCGGCTGAGAAAGGCCCGTGGTCGCACGTCACGTGGGATGCCCGCACTCTCGGCGACTGGGCGGATCATCTTGACGGCGCATCCGCGTTGGTCAATCTCGTCGGGCGCACCGTCGATTGCATCAAGACCCCCGACCACTGCGACGAGATCCTGCGCTCGCGCGTCGAGGCGACTCTCGTTCTCGGCGAGGCCGTGCGGCGAGTGCAGAACCCGCCGCCGGTGTGGGTGCAGATGTCGACGGCGCACATTTACGGCGACCCCCCGTCGGTGGTTTGCGACGAGGACTCGCCGACCGGTTTCGGCCTAGCGCCGATCGTCGGCAGGGCGTGGGAGGAGGCGTACGCGGGTTCCGTTCTCCCCGGGATGCGCCAGGTGATTCTTCGCACCAGCTTTGTTCTCGGGCGCGGCGGCGCTCTTCCGCGTCTTGCGAAACCGGTCCGCTGGGGTTTCGGCGGAAAAGCTGGGCACGGACGACAGGGCATGAGTTGGATCCATGAGCACGACATGAGCCGACTGTTCGCCCGCGCGATCGCTGACGAAAGCATGAGTGGCGTGTATGTAGCCTCCGCGCCAAACCCGGTCTCGAACGCGGAGTTCATGCGAGAGTTCAGACGAGCCCTGCGCGTTCCGTTCGGTCTGCCTGCCGCAAGCTGGATGATCCGACTCGCCGCCCCGCTCCTCATGCGCACCGATCCAGAACTTGCGCTGTTCGGCCGGTACTGCGTCTCGCGGCGATTGAAGAAGGAAGGGTTCGAGTTCTCGTTCCCGGACTTGGCGTCGGCGATGAAGGACATCTACAGCCGTTGAGGATTCGGCCCAAGCTATAATTGACGTCAATGGTCAAGAGGCGGAGAAGGTGGATTCTACTCGGCGTCGGGCTGTTCGTTGCGGCGGTCGCAGCGCTGCTGTTTCTTGGGTTGCGCGAGGATCCGCGTTATGTGAAAGCTGCTCGCGGACTCGAGCAGGCCAGGGAAGATGCGAGAGACGCGTTCGGAACGCTGACGTGGGAAGAGTTCCGCGAAGCGAACGGCACCGAGTACCGCGACGACCGCGAGGGTTGGCGGGAGCTAAAGGAGTCGATCCCGGCGAGCGTCGCCGCGTTTTCAGATAGGGACACGACGCCGACGTCGACCCCCGCCGAGGTCTTTCGGGAAGAAGAGGAGTGGTTCCGCGCTCTGGAAGAAAGGATTGCACCGCTTGCTTTGCACCATATTTTCATAGGGGACTGGGGCGACTGGACAGTTGAGTCAACGATAGATGCCAGGCGGGTCATCCAGGCGATGACTGTCGCAATAATTGGCGCAGCCGATGATGGCGACGTAAAGTCGCTGGAGCGGTATACGATGCTAGCATTCGATGTCATTGCCGTTGCCGAGCAGGAGCAAGACACCTCAACATACTTTTCTGGCATGATCAACCGGTCCATCGTCTGGGAAGCACTAGTGACAGCATCGATCAAGAATAGATCGAATGCAAGGGTGATGAGCGTTGCCCGAGCTCTAGTGCAGAAATTGCCGCCAACTCCGTCTCTCGCAGAAGTTGTCGCGGGCGACAGCCGTACACTTGCTCGACTGCTTGAAGCACTGCACACGTTAAACCCGTACCAGATCGGACCCTGGCTTGAGCAGGGCGCTTACGGATATTCATCCGTGGATGACCTTCCGACTCGCTTTGACCGTATGAAGGAACTCTGGGCGAGTCTATTCTCCGATGAAGAAGTCAAAATGCGCCGCACTGGAAACCGCACAGCAGATGCGCTCGAAGCGCGCTATTACGAATCCGTCGTTGAGGCTGAGCGCTTGGCCCGACTTCTCTCACCGGTAGATGGATCAGGAACTGAGGAACTTCGACGGCACTTTATCGAGCTCGATGAGATTAACGATCTGTCGTATGAACTTGCCACAGTGCTGTTGGGGAGTCAGGACACCATTGTTGGCTGGGCGATTAGTTTCGGCTTTGAGCGCCGCAGCAGCGAGGCGGCGATTGACATGTTGGGTCGATATCCAAAGTACGCCGACTTGCCAGACGAACTCCCGCAAGACTTGGCTTTGATCGACCCGTACGGCAGCGGCAGAGATGCCTTGTATAGAAAGACAGGAACGGGTTTCGTCATTTATTCTCGCTGGACAAACGGTAGAGACGACGGGTTCATAGAATCTATCTTCTATGGCGATGAATACGTGCAGTTCCAAGCACGGAGCGGTAACGAATTGGATCGCGGGACGATCGTCAATTACTGGCTGACCAAACCTGATCCCAGATTCTTCTACAGTCCCTGATATGGGTTTTCTTGTTGGTCGATCCGCGCGCTTGGAGGCGCACATCAATCTTTGGTCGGTGCCAAAACCGTTATAATAAGCGTCAAGGAGTCAGAGAATGCTGGCATTGATCTTTGCTGCGGTTGCTGCTCAACCGCAAACCGTCACGTTCACCCACCCGTGCGCGCACTCTTCGATTGTGCTGGAGGCGTTCGGGAAGCAGATCGGCGAGACGATCAAGCCTAGCGGCAGCGTCAACAAGGACTACTTCCTCATCCGCTTCGACGAAATGCCGATCGAGGACGCCAAGGCCGCGATAGCCAAGACCCTCAACGCGACTTGGTCGACGAAGGGCGACGTCCTGTATCTCACTCGCACAAGAGCCCAAGAGCTCGCTGAGGAAAACGCGATCGACGCACAACTCCGGCTGTCCATTCAGCGCAACATCGACCAGGCATTCAAAAGGAACGAGGCCAGAAAGCCGCTGGTCTTGAACGACGTGCTTGAGCTGCTGCGCGACCTACCATCCGACGGAAGCTGGAGCAGCGAACTAAATGAAGAGAATCCTCAGAGGCGCCTTCAAGACAAGATCGCAGCGACGTTCACCGTGGAGGACTTGATGAGCCTGCCACTTGGCACGACGTACTTTTCGGAAGACAAACAGTCTGGCGACCGGCCGATCCCTTCGAATTGGGCTAAAGCGGTCCAAACTTTTCGGGATGAACGAGACGTTTGGCAGCAAGCGATTCCGATCGCCATTTCGGGTGAAGATAGAAGAAACTTGGGCAGGTGGTTCGCATCCGTCGTAAGCAAATTCGAACTAGAGTTCGAGCGAACTTCGAACACGCTGACAATCATGGTCAAACTCGAAGGCCGGGGTTTGAATATGGAGTCCTTGCTGTCCAGAGCGAGTGGCTTGACGATCAGCCAGAACGAATGGAGCGACTTCTATCGCAATTTGCGACAGCCGGTCGAGGTCAGCAAGGAGATTTCAGAAGCGTGGAATTACGCTAAGCCAAGGTGGACGCATTCGAGTCGAGAATCGGATCAGCGCGTGCGGATCCGCTCGAGCATTCCACGGCTGCTCGCGCAAGTCATCAATGACCTGCCGAACAACGAGCCCTTGACGACCCTCGTGTCTTGGCCGATCTTGGAAGCAGCCGAGTACAGAGAGACCAACATCGTCGCGCTGTTCGCCGACGTTATGTTGCAAAGACCGTTCGATCTTTCGATAGAGAAAGGAGTGCCGTTGCGAGCTTTCTTCGTCAACGGGAACACGAGTTTCTTTGCCCAGTACGACGAAGATCTCTCCTGCTGGATGGCTCGCCCCCGCGACCCGGCTGGCGCCCGGAAAAACCGGATGGACCGGGATGTATTCGGTGCGCTCCTTAGGTCAACGTGGGCCGATGGCTGGACTGGACTGGATGACGCCGTCAATTTCATCATGCGCGCGGGCGCGGAGACCCTCACTCCCGGCTGGGAGTCCATCCTCGCTACCAGCGTTTTCCAACTGCAGAACACGCAAACGTGGTTCAGCAACAAGACTGAGGGGCTTGTGGCTACAGAAATCTATGCGAGTCTGACGCCTACGCAGCGGCTACAGGCTACCCGCGGCGGAGTCGAAATTCCGCTTGCTTACTGGCAGCCGGGAGTTTGGCCGGCGCTTGCGCGCGGCGATTGGCAGGGACAGCGCATGCTTCCGCCAGGGCTAGAGCCGTATGATGTCGAGGCTCGTTTCGGGCGTCGTGTTTCGAATCTCCTGCGCCAAAGGCTGCCGAATGGCACGACGATGCGTGTCCAGGTCTTGGAGGACACAGAGCTTTGGGTGGGCTATGACAAGACGGGCGTTCAATTGAACTTAGAAACCTACGCGCGCGCGTTCGTCGGCGCCGAACTAGGCGTACCAGCTAAATATGACGTCAATAGCGTCGCCGTGGGTCCAACGGAAACGCTTATGGTCGAGTTGATCGTTCCAAACGTCGGCTCGTATGAGATGAAGGCCAAATTTGAGCGCATTCCGTTCCTCGACGAACTCGGTTCGGTCGACAAACTTCCTGCGTCGGCGCGGGCTGCGGTTTTGGCGGCGATCGAAAAGGCGTGGGGTGGACGATGATTGCCGCTATAGCCTTGGTCGCAGCCGCCACTCAATGGCAAACGGTCACGTTCACCCACCCCTGCGCGCACTCTTCTATCGTGCTGGAGGCGTTCGGAAAGCAGATCGGCGAGACGATCAAGCCTAGCGGCGGCGTCAACAAGGACTACTTCCTCGTACGGTTCGACGAAATGCCGATCGAGGACGCGAAGGCCGCGATCGCCAAGACCCTCAACGCGACTTGGTCGAGAAAGGGTGACGTCCTGTATCTCACTCGCACAAGAGCACAAGAGCTCGCCGAGGAGAACGCGATCAACGAGGAGCTAAAGAGATCGCTCCAGCTCAGAATCGATGGGGCGATCAAGAGGAATAGAGACCGGAAACCATTGGTCTTGGTAGAGGTAATCGAGGAGATGCGAAACCAGACTTCTCCCAAGCCCTTTGGCGGCTACACCTATAATGAGAGTCCGTTGAGGCGCTTTGAAGACAGGGTCGAAGCGACGCTCACCGTCGACGACCTGATGAGCCTGCCGCTCGGTTCGACAATCTATTCGGACGATCCGCGATTGGAGGAGCGGCCGTTTCCGCCTGCGTGGATGGACGCCGCGAAAGCGTTCAGGCAAGACCGCGAGGTGTGGTACCGGGCGCAGCAAGTATCGGGGCTGACGGATGAAAACAGCTTCGGCTTAAACTACCCCGGTTCCCTAGTCCACAAGATCGAGCTCGAGTTCAACCGAAAGCCCGATTCGCTGGGGATTTCGATCAGTTTTCGTGCTGGCATTCGGAGCTTGAGCTCGGATTTTAGCGGCGGGAGCGGTATCGTCAGCAGCGAAAACGAGTGGCCCGATTTTTATCGAGGTTTGGACGAGCCGTTGGAGATCGGCAAGGACATGAAGGAGGCGTGGAACTACTTTGTGCCAAGAGGGTGGGTTTTCGCTGGTCGCCGGAATCCGCGTGTGATGACGCGCAAGGAGCTTCCGCGCCTGCTGGCCCAAGTCATCGACGACCTGCCGAACAACGAGCCGCTGACGAGCCTGGTGTCCTGGCCGATTCTGCAAGCCGCCGAACGCAAGAAGACCAACATCGTCGCGCTGTTCGCCGACGGCGTCCTGCATTGGCCATTTCGTCAATCTGTCGAAGACGGCATGACGCTGAGCAGCGTCTTCGGATTTGGGTGGAACATCTTTATGGCGACGTTTGACACAGAACTTTCCTGTTGGATCGCCCGGCCCTTCGATCCAGCCGGTGCAAGAAAGAACCGAATGGACAGACCGGCGTTCGCCACGCTGCTGAAGAGAGCGAGGGCAGACGGATGGATCAGGCTGAACAACATGGCCGGATTCATCAGGCGCACGGAGATTGAGACGCTTGAGCCGAGCTGGCAAACCTGGCTTGGCATTGCCGAGTTCTTGGGGGAGGACGATTGGTCTTGGCCCGGCGTTTTCTCAAGAGGTGGCAACGGCACAGCCGTCTATGCCCGATTGTCTACCTCGCAACAGAGGGCTGCATGGTCTGGTGGAATCGAGATACCGCTCTCCCTCTGGCCGAGCGGAGTTTGGGAAGTGCTCGCGACTTCGGACTGGGGGCGGGCGCGCATGATTCCCGCAGGCCTTGATATGTCCTCCCTCGAAGCTCAGCAGGGCCGACGAGTTTCGTCCCTATTTGGGGAGCGGTTGCCAGCGGGTACGACGCTGCGAGTTCAGGTTGTCGAGGGAACGGAGCTTTGGGTCGGCTATGAGAAAACAGGGTTTCAGATGGACTTGGAGAGGTATGCGAATATCTCCGTCAACCCTGATTACGATGGGCTATCAGACCAGAAAGTAGATCGCGTCGCTGTAGGACCTACGGAAACGCTTACAGTCGAACTGGTCGTTCCAAACGTCGGGTCCGTCGTTATGACAGCCCGGTACGGGCGCGTTCCATTCTTCGATGAACTCGGCCCGGTCGAGCAACTTCCGGCGTCGGCGCAGGCGGCGATCGCTGCGGCGATCCAAAAGGCGCGAGGCGGATCGCGGACGTCATACAATTGAAGCTGTGTCGTCATACGTGTGTCGCGCTCCTCGATCACCGGCCCATGCTAGCACCGTCATAATAGCCGCATGACAGTCGAACAACTGAACGACGCGTGGCGCGTGAACAACGCCGTCAACCTCGAGCTGCTGGAGATGTGCGAGGACGAGCACTTCGAGTTTAAGCCCGGGAAAGGGAAGACTATCCGCTCGAACTGGACGCACATCGTCTCAGTCCGAGGCCACTGGTTGAAGGAGCGAATGCAAAAGGAATCAGCGCATCTCAAGAAACTAGATTGGAAGACCGCGACGCGCAAGGACATCCTCTCGGCTCTCGACGTGACGAACGACCTGATGCAACAGCTGTTTCAGAAGATGGAGGAATCGGATCGCGCGGGCCGGTTCGATACGACCGTGAAGTTCTTTGCGTACTGCATCGCCCACGAGGCGCACCACCGATCGCAAATCGAGATCGCCTTGCGCATTAACGGCCACGAGCCCGAGGATATCTTGCTGTACGGGCTTTGGGACTGGCCGAAGAAGTGAGCCCCAAACCCCGGCCTGCTGGCTGACGTTCGTGGCTGACGTTCGTGGCCGGGGGAGGTTAGGAGGGGCCTTGACATCGATGGACTAAGAGTCCACAGGCCGGGATGCGGACTAAGAGTCCGCGCTCCAAATCCCTCCCCAGACCTGCGAGCTGGTGTTCGTGGCTGACGTTCGTGGCCGGGGGAGGTTAGGAGGGGCCTTGACATCGATGGACTAAGAGTCCGCGCTCCAAATCCCTCCCCAGGCCTGCGGGCTCGTATTCGCGGCTGTCGTTCGTGGCCGGGGGAGGTTAGGAGGGGGCCGAGCGTCATCGCGTCGAGAGCGCGGTGTCGCAGGATCTTTCGATCCGCTCAGGATGACGTGTCACCCTTCGGCGAGACCGTTTCGTCCTTCGCAGGCAGGTCTGGAGACCTGCACCACAATGGGTCACTCCGCAGTACGGCTCTTCCGAAAGACCCGAAAGACAACACGCTCAAAGTTCCGGGCTGCCTTGTGGCTCTTCTTTCCAATCTTGTCGAAGAGCCCGATCGGAAACCTCGGTTTCCTGAGCTCGCAGTCGACGTACCGGACCTCGGTGCCGTCGAGCGGGAGGTTCTCCGGACGCCTGTGCGTGCCGAACATGTGGTCCCACACGGCGAAGCCCCAGAGGCCGACGACCGCGAGGTTGCAAGTCGGCCGCCAATGGTGCATCAGATGGAATCCGTATGCGCGGCGCACGACTTTTCCGAATACACGGTTGTTCATCTTGGGTTTCCACCACGTCTCATACGGCAAGTGGGTGATCGCGTGCCAAACCTCGTACGCGCCCACGCAGAGCGTCACGCAGAAAATTGTGCTGGCGACTATCGGAGCGGCGGGGAAGAACAGCTTGAGCGGAATCGCGAACAGCGCGAGGAATACGCCGTAGAAGATCGACACGGCGTAAACAGGGAACATCATGTCGTCCTCCTGATGCTCGTGCAAGATCGGGTACTCGTTCTCAACCGGCACCTTGCGCTCCGGCTCCTTCGGGGTCACGGGGGCCTTCACGCTCGTCAGGCCGTGATGGTGTGTGTGCGCCTTGTGCATCGAACCCAAGAACGGCAGCACGGCCGAGTGCAGCATGTACCTGTGGTAGAGGTACTCGAACAGGCTCAGCGGCACTCCGATCGCGGCTGTCCAGAGCAGGATGCGCCAAGTTTGCGCAAACTCGTGTGCGAACATCGCTGGCGCGATGAGCCAGAAGACGAACAGCACCGCACCGAGCTGCAAGCTGGTCGTTAAAGTGAACCGGCCATAGGGCATGCCCTTGGCCGTTGCAAGCTGTTGCGGATGTTCAGTACTCAATTTCAGTCGGTTTCCAGCCGGTTTATTTGGGGCGCTTCGCACTACCGTGAGCTAACAATCTGTATAGACGCTCAACCGGGTCTCAACGCCGCGGGCACGTCCCAAAAAGGACACGCTTATTATTGAATATTTCGGCGTGACACGTCTGCCGTTCGGTCCGTTTCGTGCCTCACGACGTTCTCCCGCTGCCCTTGACGATCTCGTCGAAGTCTGCTGATACCAATGACTGGACCGTCTTCAGCTTATCTTCAAGGTAGCGCTCCTGACGCCGCAGCCGCGCCCGCTCGACTTCTAGGTCCGCCGTTCGGCTTACCCGAGTCCACATCGTATGTGCGACGCTGAACAAGACAAGCGAGACGATCCCTATGACGAAGAGAATCCACGCAGGCCAGGCTCGGTAATCGGGGGAAGTGAAAGTGACGGCCCAAATCAGGGAGGTCATAATGGCCGTCGCAAACACGTAAAGCGATAATACTGCACGGCGGCGCTTTGCGCGTCCCGAGTTCTCAAGGTCGGCCCGCAGGTGAACGAGTGCATCCAGTTTCGCTTCCAATTCATGCTGGCGAATGAGAAGGGGACGCCTTAGTTGGGACTCAAGCTTCGTCTTCCATTTCTCAAACGATGACTTGACTTCATCTCCTAAGAGCGTTTCGGCCATTCGAAGAAAGCCGATCGTGTACTCGTTTACTTCTTCTAGGTTAATTGCCAGCTTGCGCCGAGCATAAGCCATGATTACATCAGAGTCCCAAGGTAGCGGCGGCAGATACTTGGCTACTTCCAGAAAATCTCCGTAGGACTTAGCGAAGTCCGGAAGCATTTTGTTCAACAACACCCAAGTGCGATCATAGGTCAGGTCATTTCGCAGCAGGCCCTTTAGGCGCTCAACACCCGCCGCAGAGACCGGATCGTACTCCGCAACAATCACGACTTCGTCCGATACCTCACGGCTCATTGCAACGCAAGCAAACACATCCGATCCAGCTTGGGCATCTATTATGATGAATTCATATTCCTCTCTCATTATTTGAACAGCCGACGTCAAGGACATCCGGAAGCGATCCGGTAAGGTGTTCTCTGTATTTTGGAAGGCGAATGTCGCCGGCAAGAAGAATACATTAGAGTCAAGTCTCATGATTCCTGGAGGAGGCCCGTCTCGATCCCACTCGAAAATGCCCAGAGGCTCGTTTCCTTGTGAGATGCTAATCTCGCCCCATTTCCGTACTTCTTGGAGGTTGAAGAGCGTAAGACCGTTGGTGGCAGCGTCGGCGTCGATGAGTACTACCTTCCTTCCGAGGGCCCCGAGGAGCTTTGCAAGGGACGCTGCCACCACGGTTTTCCCTGAACCGCCCTTAGCGCTCGCGAAACACAATGTCTTGCAGATCATCAGTCTGGCCCTCGCCACTCTTCGGCTTCTTTTCTTGTCTGTCTGATTTCGTCCTGTGTTGCCTCCGGCGCCATGATGTCCCCATGGTGTCTGGCAAGTTCTTCGAATGTTTTAGCGATTCGGTCAGTGTCTTCCGGGTTCGCCCTTACCAAGCCAATAAGACCATGTATTCCAGCGTTAAAATGTCTCAAGCGGCGGTACGCTTGGAGAATCCGCTCAACTTCTCGGCCCAGGAACTCGTTTTGATTGCATGGATCGGACTTGAAAACCTCATAGGCGATGCGGAACTCGATGAAGATGTGGGCCACTTGGCTGTCATGCAGGTTTACCAGCCGGTCTACTCGGGAGGCCACCTCGCCACTAATCGCCCCAGAAACCTCGCCCAGGAGATCTAGTTTCGCGCCGAACCTGATAGAGGGCTCTCGGACATAGGATCTGAATGCACTTTCCACGTTCTTATACACGTAGACGACTCGGCCGTCGGGGCAAGACACTTTTACGGTATTAGTGAATGGCCACAAGAGATTCACCGGCGCCTGCTCATTGCGGTGGCAACATAGTAGGAACTTCCTGAGATACTACCTCTTCTGTTTCTCAAGAAGATCCCCTCCATTCGGCTGGATGCCTAACCTGGTTCACCTGTTGGGGCTTTCGGTCTATACCTCCAACATCACCGCCGTCACCTCTCCGCCTCCGATGTCGGGTGTAGTGACCCCGAGTCTGCCGCCCCGGCGCCGTAGCTCCTACATCAGCGTAAGGATCAGCCGGATGCCAGTCATGCCTGTCGGGTGGCCGTGTTCGGTTTGCGCCTGCGGCCCAAGACTATGCAACATCAACACGTCAACTCCCCACCTCGTGTCTCGGCTCGGGGATCGGCTCGTCCGAGTCATGTTTCGTGGTCTGCATCTCTGATGTGCTCCAAGTCTGAACATTGTGCCAGCCGCGCGGTGCATGTCTCCCAAGCTGGACGTGTACTTCTGGGGAAGTGCACCACAGATTCACTCTTCATCCCCCGAACCATGAGACAGGCGTGCCTCACGACCTTGCCCTGCCGCCTTTGAGGTATGAAGGGAATCCTCGGGCCGCAGTCGCTGGCTCGGTTCTAATCCGCTGGTTTTCGATCCTGACTCGCCTATTGAGCAACGCAATTTGTGATCCTCGCAGCGGCTTGTTCGTGATACAGTATTAGTATGCGAAAGTTTGGGACCATAGGGCTCGCGCTCTTGGGAGTCGCCGCGATCGGCGTGAGCACGCGCACGCTGGACACGGTTGACGCGGCAAACGAGTTCCTGGCCTCGCTGGATCGGACGCAGCACCGCGACGCCGTCAAACAGACGGACGACGACTATCGGACGCGTTGGCGGTACACGCCAGCCAGCCGGCAAGGCGTCTCGTGGAAGTCCATGACCGCAGACCAGGAAGAGAAGGCAACAGCGCTCTTGCGATCAGTCTTGAGCGATGTAGGGATGAAGAAGGCGGGCGTCGTAAGAGAGCTGGAGCAAGTCCTTGGCGAGATCGAACGAAACCCGAGGGGGCGCGATCACGAACAGTACTTCTTCACGTTCTTCGGCACGCCGTCCAAGAGCAGCGAGTGGGCGTGGCGGTACGAGGGCCATCACATCTCGCTGAACTTCGCGTACAAGGGTTCAAAGCTGGTCGCAAGCACGCCGCAGTTCTTCGGCTCCAACCCCGCAGAGGTAATGGCGGGTCCGAAGAAGGGTTTAAGGATGCTCCCGAAGGAACAGGACGTCGCCTTGCGGTTTTTGGCGAGCCTCTCTGACGGTCAGCGCTCCAAGGCAGTGCTGTCTCAGCGGGCGCCTCGCGACATCTTCACCGGAGAATCGCGGACTGCCAAGAGGCAGGCTAACGAGGGGTTGAAGTACAGCGATATGACCGGCGAACAGCAGAAGGCTCTCCAGAATCTGATCAGAGTCCACGCCGAAGCGCAGCGTCCGGACGAGGCCAATCGCCGTATGGGTCAGCTTGCGGCCGTCGAGTTCGAGAGCATCGTGTTCGCCTGGATGGGTGGAGCCAAGGCAGGCGAAGGGCACTACTATCGTATCCAAGGGCCGACGTTCCTCATCGAGTACGACAACATCCAGAACAACGCGAATCACGTGCATGCGGTTTGGCGAGACTTCGACGGCGATTTCGGTCGCGACGTGCTGGGCGAGCACTACGCGTCGTCTCCGCACCATGGAAACTAGCACCACGCTCCCCCTATGCCGAGGGGGAGGGAAGGGAGGGGGATCGTCATTCCCGGACTAAGAGTCCGAGGGCCGGGATGCGGACTAAGAGTCCGCGCTCCGTTCAGAGCGTGGCAGGTCATCCTGTGCGCATCATACGGTCTTGCAACACGGGGCTTTCGTCTGGGCGCGAGGGAATAGAGCCGAGCCTGAACGGGCTACACGGCATCGGCATCGACTACTGCACGCTGCCGCGCCGGGCGCGCTTGGCGCAATCGTACAAAGGGTGCTTCCGGTCGATGGTCCTGAGGTAAGCGTCGATCGCCCTCTTCACGCGCTGCGGATCGTGGTTGTGCCAGTGACCAAGACCGTGCAATGCCGCCTCCTGGCATGCCAGATGATCAATTTGCAACGTGTCGATCATCGCGTCAACGCACGCATTTTCGGCTTGCACTTGGGGATCACGGCTATCCCCGACGGGGTTGCGAGAAAGCCAGTTCGTCGTCCGCCAGGACATTGGGAACACGTCCCAGAACATGAAACATATGTACCCACATTTGTCGTCGCCTCTCGCTCCTAATCCCGCTTCATTCGGCAGGTGACGCGCGAACAGCTTGCGATATAGCGTTGGCATTGCATGGATGCACCGTATCGTGTCCTCTTGTGGTACGCGCTGGTCGCATATGTCGAATGCAAATTCAGAGAGGCCGGAACTCACGACGAAATTGATGCCCGCGCCGATTTGGTCTAGCGTAAAACGCTCAAGCAGTGCTTCCGGTTCTTCAAACAGCTGCGTCATGTAGGCGACGGAAGCTTCTGGATGTTTGTCTGAGTCCCACCACTTTGCATCCGTTTCCCAATGCCAATCCGGGTCGTCGTGGTCGAAGACGTGCACGACCCACTCTTCAAAAGAGTTGATCTGGAATTCCTCGATGTTGGGCAAGTCGCACCTCAGCACGCAGCCGACGTTCGCCGGTCCGTTTAGGTTAGCACGCCTATTCGTTGAGCAGCCGCAGGCCGCCGATGCCCCAGCTTTCGTCTTACAGCAGCGCCTTGACGTACGACTACGTGTTCTCGTCGCACCATGGAAACTAGCACCACCCTCCCCCTATGCCTAGGGGGAGGGAAGGGAGGGGCTGCCAGCACCAACTCCGTCAAGTCGAACTGAGACCAAATCGGTCCATAAGTCGTAAACTGATTGAGAGATGAAGAGGAAGCGGGCGTGGTGGTTCATCGGGGGTTTCGCGCTGATCGTCGCGCTGGTCACCTTCGTCTTCATGTCGCAGCGCGAACACCCGGACTACAAGCGCGCGGCCAAGCGTCTGCCCGAGGCAAGGCGGCAAGCCGAAGAGCTGATCGGCCCGATGACTTGGGCGGAGTATCGCAAGGAGCGCGGAGTCGAGGCGAGCGACGACCTCGACGACTGGATTGCGCTCGAAGCCTCGATCCCACAGGTTTTCCAAGAGTACGACGATTCGCGGAGAGCCGGCTCGACCACGATCAAGATTGAGTATGTATTCAGCGCTTCGCGCGAATGGCTCCTTTCGCTTGCGCCGAGGGTTGAGCCCTTGCGACTGACGCGGCCGAAGATGTCCGGAGGTCTGTACGATTGGACTGGCGAAGATACTCGCAGTAGCAGTGCGGTCGCAAGGAGGTTGCCCCTGCTGTTGGTCGGTGCCGCCGATGCAGGCGACGTGCCTGCCGTCAAAGAGGCGGCCCGTATCGCCTGGATGATCTTCGAGCGCCAGATCGAGGAGTACGACCTTGGCTCAATGATGATCTCGGACGGTGGTCTCGCAGGAATGGAGGAGAATATCGTTCTTGCCGCCGTTCGCAACAGGGACGATTCCGAGGTCATGTCAACCCTGCGAGACATCATGGCCGACAGGCCGAAAAGGCCGCCGTTTCGAGAGGCGGTTTTTGGTGAGGCGCGTACCTTCGCACCGCTGATCGAACAGATACGATCGCTGAAGCCTAGCGAAATCGATGACTGGCTAAACGAATGGGTTGGCTCGATGGTCGAGTATCCGGACGGTGATGTTCTTAGCGCTTGGATCAGGTCTTCCTTGCGAAAGCTCCGAGACGACGAGCCCTTTAGCAACCGAAGAGTGGGCCGGCATACAGCAGCCGCGCTAGAGGCGCGATACTGGGAAGCAATGGTCGAGTGTGCCGAGTTGTCGGATCACCTTTCGTACACCGATAGCGACGGCCACCTTCGCTTGGCAGAGCTTGGTGCGTTTTTCGACTCGTACGCGGACAGGTCGTACGAACTTGCTGCTATCTTCATTCCAATTGGCACCGCCGACTTTAGCAATCGCTACTTGGCGCTTGGTGATGCAAGGGAAATCGGCTTGGAGCTCATTTCGCGCTACCCAAGTCTCGAAGATCTGCCAGCGACACTCCCGGAGGATTTGGTTGCTCCTGACGCGTTCGGCGGCGGGCCGCTTCTTTATCGCAAGACACCGCACGGATTCCTGATCTACACACGGTACAGGAACCGCGTAGACGACGGTTTCATACCGTTGTCCGCCGACTACTACGAGATCGAAGCGCGGTCCAGGAGGAGCGTGGACGCCAAGGACTGGGGATTGATCGTCTCCTACGACGACCCCAATCCGCTGCCGTGATATGTGGCCAGGACTCGCCGCTACGCCGCGCTTGTATTTCGATACACTGGAATGCAGAGCTCGCGTGCCACGGTTTCAAAATCGGCGGCACACTTTGCATTTGGAAACGCTTCGAGCAAGGCGCGTCGCTCGCGCATCGAATCATCAAAGGCGGCGTCGTATCGTATGGATCCACCGTATAGGATGTCCGTGTCAAGGTACTCGTGCGCCGTGTTCTTGATCACCCGGAAGACGGAGCGCGCTTCTTGCTCGTTCCTGACTCGGTTGACGATGACGCGGACGATTGCGTCGGGCTCTCGTCGGTACAGCACCTTGATGAGCGCGTAGGCATCGGTTATGCTCGTCGCGTCTGGGGTTGCGACGACCAACGTCTCGTCTGCACGCTTGAGGAAGGCGAACACGCGATTATCAAGTCCTGCGGCCGTGTCATAGATCAAGAATTCGAAGTCCTCTTCCAACTCGTCGATCTGCGAGAAGAAGGTCGCCATGCGCTTGGGTCCGGCGTGTATAAGCTGGGATACTCCCGAACCGCCAGTTACGAGTGAAATGCCCGCTGGGCCGGGGGTCATGATCTCTCGCAAGGTTTTCTCGCCGTTGAGGACGTGCTGGAGGTTGTATTCAGAGTGGCATCCCACCATGACGTCGATGTTTGCTAGCTGGAGATCGGCGTCGAAGAGCGCAACGCGCTTGCCCATCCGCGTCAGCGCGATCGCGATGTTGATGGAGATCGACGTTTTCCCGACGCCTCCCTTTCCACTTGTCAAAGCGATTGTTCTCATTGGTCTTCCCTGACTTTATCTCCACGCCGCGGTGCGGCAGCTCCCCCTGATGTCGTCCAAGGCCTTCAAGAGCGCATCTCGATCAGTCTGCCAGTCGATCCTCGTTGGCCTTGCTGTCTGAACCTGGCGAGGGGCAGTCTGCTCGGGGTCGCATTCCAGCGTGTAGTGGCGGATGATCGCGCTGCGCAGGGCTGTGGGGCCTGCGACGGAAATCTTGAGGGGGAGGTCTTGCAAGGAGCGAATCTTGTCGGTACTCGCAATATCTAGCGGGTCGGCAGTCGCGATATGCAGGCGGAATTCGAATTCGCGGTAAGGCAAGATGAGCATGGCGAACGCCAATCGCCCAGAAACAGCGTGCAACGAATCGCTCTCAGGCTTTATCGTACTCGCATCGACGTAGTCGTAGTCGTATTGGTCTGCCAAGGCTCTGGCTAGGTCCTCTTCTGTCACCCAACCCGCGGCCGTCACAATCTCGCCTAAGCGCATACGGTTCCGTCGCTGCGACTCCAATGCCTGAGCGACCTGCTCCGAAGTCAGTAGACCTCTGTCCACCAGTATTTCACCTAATCGCAGGTACTCTCGATTCATTGGGGTTTCCTTGGTGGCGTTATTCCACGAATGGCCATATTCTCGGTACGATCAGCTTCAATCATGATCCTCCTAGCGAACCGGATAGGGCCGGCTTGTCCACGTTGGCTCACTGCTCTGGCCGTGTTTCACGCTGCACGCCGTCTGGAATGTTCGTCTAAGCCTCGGTCACGGCATCTAGCCAGACTCCAATGAAGCGGATCGTTTCTCCCCAGCACCTACCACAGGGGGAGGGATGCGGAGCGCGGGCGTTTGGCCCGCATCCTGGTCCGTGAGCATTGTCCCGAGCTTGACGCAGAACCGCCAAGCGCGGGCCTGACAGCGGCACACGTGCTCGTTCAGTCCGTGAACACGCGCAAGCCGCCGATGCCCCAGATTTCGTCTTCCAGCAGCGTCTTAACGTACGACTGCGGAACTGTGAAGCCGCTGATTTCGATCTCAAGGTCAGCGCCTGAGTGCGCGATCGTGAACGACAGCGTGTAGACCGCGTTGCGGGGGTACCGCTCGACATAGCCGAGCGTTTTCACCTCAGCCGCGCCCTGGTACCCGGTGTGATAACCGAGCCCGTAACGATCCGGAAACGACTGCAACGGCAGACCAGCCCGGTCGCCCTCGGTGTTGTTGAAAAAGCTCGTGTGGAGCAGCATTCCCACACCAGGGATTCGCACGTCGATGATGTCCGGCCCCGCTCCGTCGCCGTTGCCATCCCAGGAGCCCATGATGAAGAGGTCGATCTCGATGCGGACGTTCTCGTGCTCCCGTAAACCGTCTAGTTTCAGCACCACTGCCTGCTGACCAAACGGGCCGAGGAAATCGCGACCGGACGGGGTCTTCGTCCAGCCCAATCGGCCGAAGAACTTTCCGTGCGCTTCTGTCGCCCAATTTCTTGCAATGTCATCGTCGGGTTGTAACGAATAGATGTTGTTCTCACAAACGACACTCGTCTGCAAAGCAGGTGGACCGAACGGGGCGACATCTTTCACCATCGACATGTACTGCTCGATCTCATCGCGGTGCTGCTGGAACGTGTTTGCCAGGCGACCGAGCGGAAGCTGTCCTTCGTGGTTCATCGCGAACGGATCAGCTCCGTTTGCCAGAAGGAAGCGAGTAAAGTCGCTCCCCCGACTCTTATTGAGAGCGATATGCAGGGGCGTGTTGCCGTTCTTGTCCTTGTGATTCACGTTTGCCCCAAGCCCGATCAGGGTCTTGGCGATGCTGACGGTTCGTGCTATATGCAAAGGTGTCTGCCCTTCAGAATTTTCCGTGTCGATTGACGCACCGCGCCGTAGAAAGAGCTTGAGAATGTCAACGTTCTGCCTAAGCGTTGCGAGTTGCATCGCTGTGTAGCCGAATCTGTCCTCTTGATCGCGGGCTGCCGGGTTGTTATCGAGTATCCGCCGGATACCGGCGATGTCGCCACGGTTTGCGTAGTGGTTGATGATGGAGGGTGTCTGTGTCAGTTCGATCGCGAGGTCAGGCCGCAAACGTCGGAGTTCAGCGATCCCGCCGTCAGTGATCTCCGTCTCGTTGAACGTCACGGTTTGCAGGCTCTTGATTGCTGCGATTCCACCAATCGCCAGGTCTGAGACTCCGACGATGTTGAACGAGAGCCTTGTCAGGTTTGGTAATTGGCTCAAATACCAAATGTCGCCGTCATGGATGTCGCCGTAACTGATCCCCAGTTCGGTCACCGTATCCAGCTGAGTGATGACTTCGAGATGCTCACCTGTCAACGGCGTGCCCCACAAGGTGAGGGTCTTGAGGTTTGAGAATTGCTCAAGGGTTTGGTAGTCGTCGCTCGTGATCGGTCCTTGCCAGAGCAGTTTCTCCAACTGCTCGTGCTTCGGCTCCTCTACATACAACTGCGGCTCGCCGACTTCAACGCCCCAGTTCTTGAGGATTTGCCAAGCGAGGCGGCGTACGTTGTACTCGCGCACTTCGATCCCTCTGTTGCTCGCTGCCGCAGTTCTGGGAACCTCGGACGGGTCTCCGAGCATGCTCTTCATGATCTCGATGGTCTCAGCACTCTCGTATTCGTACAAGGCCTGGACACCAAGGTATCGTTCGTCCGCGTCTTCGGAGAGAATCCACTGCTTCGCGCGCTCGTGTAAGCGTTCATCGACCGGAACATACAGTCCTGCCACCCCAGGTCTTTCGAACTGTCGTTTCCAGATCGCGCCGACATCGGTCTCTGGCGGCTGCATCCTAAACCCGTGGATATAGTTGACGGAGGGGTACTCCCTGACAACTTCGCGTACGTACTTTAACAGGGGCTCAGTGCCGTAGATGAGAGTGAAGTCAAGCTTCGAGACAACGATGTCGACTTCATCCAAATTGATGAAGTTCGCCCTTAGGTCATCCGCAGAGTTAACAAACAGTAAGAGTCTGGTCTGCTCGTTTTTCAAGCGGTCGAGCATTTCGTTCAAGTAGGGAAGTTTCGCTTTGAAGCGTTCATTGTGCCCACCCTTCAGCGTCTCGCTTACTTCGAAGGTGACGACGCGCAAGAAGTAGTCGTCTCGCTCGTCGGGGTAATCGACGATCGTGCCGACGAAGATCGTGCTCGCACGCAACACCCGAATATCGATGCTCTCGATCGGCTGGGGGCCGGGTTGTGCCGCCAACTGAGATGTGAGAAGAACTGAAACGATGACCGCAATGAGCGGCCTAGTCCACGAAGTTGCCATTTCTGCCCTCGGCAATGAGCGTACCACTGCCAATGAGCAAACGGGCAGTCCGGCCAACCGTTTCGTTTGGGTAACGTCCTGCGCTGGTTGGCTTACTCCTTCGATCCTACCGAACGATAACCCACACGGTCTGGTCGAAGCTGATCAGCCAGGGGAACGAGAGCACTATGCCAGCTTCTTTGTAGCTGACCTTGGCCCTCATCTCCTTCGTGCCCGCCTCGATGAAGCGCTCCGGATTCGTCGTGATGCTCACCTCGACTATCGAGTCCGCCAACGTCGCGATCATGAAGTCGACCTGTTCATACGAGTTCGTGTCGTAGTTCCACAGCTCGATCCACTGTCCTATGTTGTTGATCTCGGCGTGGGCCTCCAGTCTGAACCGAAGCTCGGTCAGCGTCTCAGTCGGAGAAGTGCCGACGATGACGAGCTGCACTTGCCGCTCAGCCTGGTTCAGCGTGATCCCCGGCAGCACCGTCATCCAGCTGTCGTCGCTGGCGAACAGGTCGCTCAGCCCGCCGCCGGTTAGAATCCCGCGGAACAGCGAGAAGCTGTCCGGCAGAACTACTTCCGGCACTGTGCGCACGTTCACGAAGATGTCGAAAAAGCCGTTCGTATCGCCAGCCACGAGGTTCGTCGCTGCGCTATCAAATGCAACGATCGTTCCGTCGGCAGAGATTGGGGACAGAAAACTATCCCCGTCGCCTTGCCCTCCTGCCGAGGATTCGCTGACCCTAATCGTCGTGTGCATCACTCGATCATGGACGAACACGTCTGCTTTGTTGTTCGTGTCACCGGAGATCAAGTTGGATGCAAAGCTTGTAAAGGACACGAACCGCCCGTCGGCCGACACGTACGGCGCGAGGCTTTGGCCGTTTGCCTCGATTCCCGACGAATCAACGCTGACCCGCGTGGTCACCTCGGTCAAGAGGTCTCGCACGAAGATGTCGTTTACGCCGTTGCCGTCGCCGGATACCAGGTTGTCCGCAGCGCTGCTGAACGCGACGAAGCGGCCGTCGGTTGAGATAGCGGATCTCTCGTCGCAGTCTCCATTTCCTTGCACGCCGGATGAGCTGACACTGACGAGTTCCAGCTCGATATTCTCTCCGGAAACAAAGATATCTGCGAAACCGTTTGTATCACCCGCTACTAGGTTGCTTGCATCAGAAGTGAACGCGACAGACGGCAAGTTGGATACGTTGCTCGGGCGGTAACTTCGGCCATTACCCTGAAAATTTCCAGGATCGCTGCTGACAGGAAACGTCTGCCCCGTTAGGCGATCACGAACAAAGATGTCGGTGAAGCCATTCGTGTCGCCAGCGACGAGATTGCTTGCGTCGCTCTCGAAGACCACCCACCGTCCGTCGCCGGAGATAGCGGTGAAGTCGCACATGGCATTGCCTTGGACGCCCGCTGTCGAGACGCTCACGCGCTCAGTAACCCCGGTGACGCGGTCATGGACAAAAATGTCTCGGACTAAGTTTGTGTCGCCGGAGACCAAGTCGTCTGAATCGCTGGCGAAGGCCACGAATCGTCCGTCACCGGATATCGAGGGCACATCGGAGGTGTTGCTTGCTTGCGCGCCACCGGAACTGACGCTCACTCGCGTGGTCGCGCCGGTCACGCGGTCGTGAACGAATACATCCTGCCGCCCGTTCGTGTCGCCCGCCACGAGATTATCGGCATGGCTCCCGAACGCCACGTACCGACCGTCCGCCGATATCGATGGGTCAAAGCTGTCGTTGTTCGATTGAGCCGCTGATGAATCCACGCTGACGCGCGTAGTGGTGGCAGCTATCACCAGAGTCGAAACCGCCAGTGCAGCTCCGAAGTATCCAACGGTGGCAAGCGATCTTTTCATAATCTGTATCCAAGCATCGGCTGGCAGTATTCTGAGTCTCCTAGGAGCAAGGGACACGTCAGCAGAATGTCGTCTTCCAGCACGTAGTCAGCTCGGCCAGTCGAGAGTCTATTGCTTATTGCAGAAAAATGTGAAGTACATCAGGCAATTTCCCGCAATTTTACGGGTATGCCAGGCTCGGCCTCGAACGATCCGAACCGACGACGACGCGGCCTGGGCGTTCGGTTATCGGCCTCTTCGACAACAGCCGCCATGTTGCCGAAGAGGCCGTTGATTGCTATGCGTCTACGGGACGATGACCCACGCGGTCTGGTCGAAGCTGATCAGCCACGGGAAGAAGAGCACAATACCGGCTTCTTTGTAGCTGACCTTTGCCTTCATCTCCTTCGTGCCCGCCTGGATGAAGCGCTCCGGATTCGTCGTGATGCTGACCTCGACTATCGAGTCCACAGTCGTAGCGATCATGAAGTCGACCTCCTCGTAAGAGCTCGTGTCGTAGTTCCACAGCTCGATCCACTGTCCTATGTTGTTGATCTCGGCGTGGGCCTCCACTCTGAACCGAAGTTCGCTCGGCGTTTCAGTCGGAGCGGTGCCCTCTATGATGAGCTGCACCGGCCGCTCGGCTTGGTTCAGTGTGATCCCCGGAAGCACCGTCATCCAGCTGTCGTCGCTCGCGAGCAGGTCGCTCAGCCCGCCGCCGATCAGCATCCCACGGAACAGCGAGAAGCTGTCCGGCAGGACCTCGACGTCCTGCACGTACTTGATCGTCGCGTAGTCTACGCCCGTGCCCAGACCGAGCGAGTAGCCGGTCACATACACGTTGCCAGGGTCGTCTACAGCAAGCGCAAAGGCGGTATCCCAGCCGCTGCCCGGACCGTTATAACGCATCACCCAAAGTTGGTTGCCGCTCGAGTCGTATTTCACCGTCGCATTGTCCCGGCCCGTGGAGTTTCCGAACGACCAGCCGGTCACGTATAGGTTGCCGGCGTTGTCCAGCGCAAGCTGGGTTGCGCCATCAATGCTGCTGGCCGGGCCGTTGTAGCGTCTTTCCCAGAGCAGGTTGCCGTTCGTGTCGTACTTCAGCGTCGCGTAGTCCCAGGCCGTGCCGGGGCCATCCGACAAGCCGGTCACGTACACGTTGCCTGCGCCGTCCACTACCAGCGCACTGGCGTTATCTCGACCATTTCCCGGGCCGTTGTAGCGCATTTCCCAGAGCTGCTGTCCATCTGGGTCGTACTTCAACGTCACGTAGTCCGCGTCCGTGTCCTGTCCGAGCGAGAAGCCAGTCACATACACGTTGCCTCCGTCGTCCAGCGCAAGATCAAGGGCGCCGTCAAAAATGTTGGCCGGACCGTTGAAGCGCCTTACCCAAAGTTCGTTGCCGTTCGTGTCGTACTTTATCGTCGCGTAGTCAAAGCCTGAGCCGATGCCCTCAGAATTGCCGGTCACATATACGTTGCCAGCGCTGTCCAAAACAATCGCGGTGGCGTGATCGTTACTGCTACCGATGACCGGACCGTCGTAGCGCGCCTCCCAGAGCTGGTTTCCGTCCGTGTCGTACTTCACCGTCAAGTAGTCAAATCCGGTGCCAGAAGACCTGCCGGTCACATACACGTTGCCTGCGTCGTCCACAGCGATTGCAGTCGCGAAATCGCTGCCGTTGTCGTAGTGCCTTACCCAAAGTTGGTTGCCGTCCGTGTCGTACTTTATCGTCGCGTAGTCCCTGCCCGTCACCATTGGCGTCTGTTCGACTTCCGATGTTCCGGTCACATACACGTTGCCTGAGCTGTCCAAAGCGATCGCGACGGCGGTATCGTTACCGTCGATCGGGCCGTTGTAGCGCATCTCCCAGAGCTGGTTTCCGCTCGAGTCGTACTTTATCGTCGCGTAATCTGTGCGCGTGTCCAGGCCGAACGAGTAGCCGGTCACATACACGTTGCCCCCATCGTCCACAGCAATCGCGTAAGTGCCGTCGCCGGCGTTGCCCGGGCCGTTGTAGCGCGTGACCCACTGCTCCTGCACTTGACCCAGCGCGGCGCTGGCAGCGCCGATTGCGACTGTCACGCAGGCGATCCTCAAAAGCCCCTTCCAAGCGGAGGTTACGATCGCAATCTCCCCCCGGATTGCGGGTAGTTCTATTATTGCCGACAAATCTTTTCGAGATGAATCGTGACTATTACACATGACGCTTTCTTCTTCGCAGCAATCTCAAAATTTGCTGTACCGGTCACGCCATTTGCATAGCGCCATTCTAGTTGACGTGCCACGGCGAGAGAAACGTTCCATTTTGCCGCGCCTATTCTGTCTGTAGCAGCTTTAAGGAACGATGATCCACACCGTCTGGTCGAAGCTGATCAGCCACGGGAATTGGAGCACGATCCCAGCCTCCTTGTAGCTGACCTTGGCTTTCATCTGCTTCGTGCCCGCCTGTATAAACCTCTCTGGATTCGTCGTGATGCTCACTTCGACGATCGAGTCCGCCAGCGTCGCGATCATGAAGTCGACCTGTTCATACGAGTTAGTGTCGTAGTTCCACAGCTCGATCCATTGCCCGATGTTGTTGATCTCGGCGTGCGCCTCGACTCTGATCCGAAGCTCGCTCGGCGTCTCAGTCGGAGAAGTGCCAGTGACGATGAGCTGCACCTGCCGCTCGGATTGGTTGAGCGTGATCCCCGGCAGCACCGTCATCCAGCTGTCATCGCTGGCGAGCAGGTCGCTCAGTACGCCACCCGTTTGAGAACCGCGGAAGAACGAATAGCTGTCTGGCAGCACGTCCCGGACGCCGTCGAGGAACAGGATCCACACCGCGCCGCGGTCGAAGCTGCGGCCGCCGCCGTCGTCATCGAAGGCTGCTCCCACGGCCAGGTCGCCAACGCCGTCGCCGTCGAGGTCGCCCAGCGAGGCCGCCGTGCTGCCGAAGGCATCGCCATTATTCAGCGTGCCTGTGAAGCCGCCTTCTGCAAAGCTGATCTTCCGGTGGGACTTGACCGTTCCGTCGGCGTTGAGAAACAGCACCCAGACCGCACCCGGACCCCCACTCAAGATTTCGATTGCCCCGACGGCAATGTCACCCACGCCGTCGCCGTCGAGATCGCCCAGCGAGGCCACCGAAGTGCCGAACAGATCGTCATCGTCCAGGATGCCGGTGAAGCCGCCTTGCGTGTCGCTGATCTTCCGGTGAGCCTTGACCGTGCCGTCGGCGTTGAGGAACAGCACCCACACCGCGCCGCGGTCAATGCCCCCGTCGTCGTCTCGCCGCGCTCCTACAGCAAGGTCGCCCACGCCGTCGCCGTCGAAATCGCCCAGCGAGGCCACCGAAGCGCCGAAGTAATCGACATTGAACAGGATGCCGGTGAATCCGCCTTGCGTGTCGCTGATCTTCCGGTGCGACTTGACCGTCCCGTCCGTGTTGAGGAACAGCACCCACACCGCGCCGCGGTCAGAGCCCCCGTCGTCGTCATGCCGCGCTCCCACGGCCAGGTCGCCGACGCCATCGCCGTCGAGATCGCCAAGCGAGGCCACCGAAGTGCCGAAGCGATCGCCATCGACCAGTGTGCCGGTGAAGCCGCCTTGGGTGTCGCTGATCTTCTGGTGCGACAGCACCCAGCCGGACTGGCCAAGCGCGCTTGCTGCGATCAGCGCGGCGAGCGCGATCGTCAACGCCCCTTTAGAAATAGTACGAGTGTCCATATTCCCTCTCCAGTACCTATCGACAGTACCGAACTTCTAAAATACCACGACGAGCGACTCCCCAGATTCGAACGCGCCTCGCAATCCCGGTATTTTCACCTGGAGCAGTCAATGCCGTTCCATCACGGGACGATGATCTACACGGTCTGGTCGAAGCTGATCAGCCAGGGGAATGAGAGCACAATGCCAGCTTCCTTGTAGCTGACCTTGGCTTTCATCTCCTTCGTGCCGGCCTCGATGAACCGGCCGACCGTGTTCGGTGCCGCTCTGAATCACCGTACTAATACGCTGCCCCGTATCGACCACAGGTACCCTCACGGCTTCCGGCCATGATGCGCAACACCTCCCTGATGCCAGAGAAGGACAACAAGCAGTTCGACCGCAAGATCCTGCGGCGGGTGATCAGGCTGTTCAGGCCGCACAAGGTCATCATCAATTGGACCGGGCTTGTCATCTCGGTCGCTGTGCTGATCGGTCTGGCCCCACCGTTCTTCCTGCAGCAGATAATCGACGTCGGCCTACAGCAGAAGCAGCTCGACGTGATCGCAAGGTTCTCGCTCCTGACGGTGCTCGCGGTGTTCGTCGGCGCGTCGCTGACTCTGCTCTACGGCTACTGGGGCTGCGTGATCGGCCAGCGCGTCATGTGCGACCTCCGTCGCTCGCTATTCACCCACTTGCAGAGCATGTCGCTCCGGTTCTTCACATCGACGCGCACAGGAGACATCCAGACCAGGCTCATCAACGACGTGCAGGGCGTGCAGACCGTCGTCAGCAACACGCTCACCGACCAACTCAGCAACGCCGGCATCGCGGTTTCCACATTCGTCGCGATGGTCATCGTCGACTGGCGCCTGACGATCCTCAGCGTCGGCATCATGCCGTTCTTCCTCGTGTTCGGAAGGTGGTTCGGAAACTTCGCCCGCCGCGTCACGACCGGCACTATGGAGCAGACCGCAGAGCTGAACTCGATGATGCAGGAGACCCTCAGCGTCAGCGGCATCTTGCTCACGAAGACCTCTGGAAGACTCGATGTGCTCACCGAGAGGTTTGACGTAGAGAACGAGAAGCTCGCCGGATGGCAGATCAAGTCCACCGTCGTGCAGTACATGTTCTTTGGGCTGATCCGCCTGATCACGCAGCTCGCTCCCGCGCTGGTCTACTTGCTTGCGGGGTGGCTGATGATTTCGCAGGGCGACCCATCTCTGACCCTCGGGAAGCTCGTCGCGTTCACGGTGCTGCAGACGCGCATGTTCTTCCCAGTGACCTCGCTGCTGAACGCCCAGGTCGAGATCATGGCCTCGTTCGCGCTGTTCCAGCGGATATTCGAGTACATCGACATGCCGCGCGACATCGAAGAGAAGGAGAATCCGGAACCGCTCGATCGCGTGGAGGGTCGAGTGGAGTTCCGCGACGTTACTTTCTCTTATGATGAAGGTGCAGAGCGTACTACTTTGAGCGGAATAGCGTTCGTTGCAGAGCCTGGCCAGCTCGTCGCGCTCGTCGGGCCAAGCGGGGCGGGGAAGACGACGCTTACGTACCTCATTCCGCGTCTGTACGACACGGATCAGGGTCAGGTGCTGATCGACGGCCACGACGTGCGCGACGTCTCGCTCGAAGACCTCGGCGCGAACATCGGCGCGGTCACGCAGGAGACGTATCTCCTGCACACGACCATCCGCGAGAACTTGCTCGTCGCCAAGCCGGACGCGACGGATGACGAGATCATAGAGGCGTGCAAGTCGGCGGCGATCCACGACCACATCGCTTCATTGCCGGAGGGCTACAGCACGGTCGTCGGAGAGCGCGGCTACAAGCTTAGCGGCGGCGAGAAGCAGCGCCTCGCCATCGCTCGCGCAATCCTTAAAAACCCGCGCATCCTGATTCTCGACGAGGCGACCTCCGCTCTCGACACGCGGTCAGAGCGGCTGATCCAGAACTCGCTGAGCGAGCTGATGAAAGGCCGCACTACGTTCGCGATCGCCCACCGCCTCTCCACCATCCTCGCAGCCGATCAGATTCTGGTACTGGACAAAGGCCGCATCGTCGAAAGCGGAAAGCACGACGAGCTGCTCGCCCTCGACGGCCTCTACGCGAGGCTTTATAACGAACAGTTCTTGTCCCTGGACGAATCTAGCGGCACTAGGTCCTGATCCGTTATCCACGTGAGGAAGAGCCGCCATGCTGTGCGGATCACAGGACCGCGGGAGGGCGAGCGTCCCCGCGAGCCGCGCAAGCAACGGCCTTGAAAGTCTGGGCAAGTACATGGGTCGCACGGACAAACCCTGTCGGGCCTGACCGTGGCACACCGCTGGTAGACGAAGTGCGGGTGGTGCTCCCGCGAAACTGGGCTCCTATTCGGAAAGGACTTTCACTGTTTGACCCCTCACCCTCTCCCTCAAGGGGAGAGGGGATTGCGGCAACGAACTCAAGCCAATAACGTACCTGTTGCATGTGGTTGAAGATCCTAGCGTCTTGTCTGCTAGGCATTATGTGTCTCTTTGCAAGTTGCTTCGCCTGGGCTGCAATCAGGGGTAGGGAGAAGATGGTTCGATCAAGCGAAAATCCAAAAGGGGCCCGTCTATTCTGGATAATCTGGTTCAGCTTCAACGTTGCCGCACTAGTATCCCTCGCCACTGCTGCATTCTTGCTTTGGACTAACTGGACCACGGCTGCTCTTATAGGGCTGTGGCCGCTACTTGCTATCGCCATGTGCCGCATCTTCATCTGGGTGCGAAGAATCCCATTTCCGCCTCTGAAGTAGCTCAATACCTGCGCTCTTGTTGAAGAGCCGTTTTCGTTCAACGGTACGGCGTACTTCGACTTAGTGTGCCAGACTCAGGCACATATGATACGACGTGATTTTCTCAAGGCAGGATTGGCGGGCGGGCTGATCGTCGCTGTTGGCTGTGCATCTCGAAAACCGACAGACACAGAGCCAACAACGGCAGCCGAGGAGCCGTTCGATCTCGACGAATCCACAGTCGAAGAGTTGCAAGAAGCGATGGAGGTCGGAAGCGAGACTGCTGAATCGATCACAGCGAAGTATCTGGAGCGAATCGAGGAGATCGACGGCCACGGACCAACTTTGCGGTCGGTCATCGAGATTAACCCCGACGCGATGGAGATCGCGGAGGCGCTCGACGAAGAGCGGCAGCAGGGCGGCGCAAGAGGCCCGATGCACGGAATCCCCGTGTTCATCAAGGACAACATCGAAACCGGCGACTCCATGATGACGACCGCCGGTTCGCTCGCGATGGTCGGCAACATCGCCAGTCAAGATTCCTTCCTCGCAGCGCAACTCCGCAAGGCCGGCGCGGTCATCCTTGGCAAAACCAACCTCAGCGAGTGGGCCAACTTCCGCTCGACCCACTCGACCAGCGGATGGAGCGGGCGCGGCGGCCAGTGCAAGAACCCGTACGCGCTCGACCGCAACCCGTGCGGCAGCAGCGCGGGGTCCGGCGCGGCGGCGTCGGCAAACCTCTGCGCGGTCGCTATCGGAACAGAGACCGACGGATCGGTCGTGTGCCCGGCTACGACGTGCGGCATCGTCGGGATCAAGCCGACGCTCGGCATGGTTTCGCGCACCGGCATCATCCCGATCGCGCACAGCCAGGACACCGCTGGCCCGATGGCGCGAACCGTGCGCGATGCAGCGACGCTTCTGTCGATCATGGCAGGCCAAGACCCAGCTGATCCCACCGACCGTTACGAGGCCGCAACGGACTACAGGATGTTCCTTGAGAAGGACGGATTGAAAGGCGCGCGCATCGGCGTCGGTCGCCAGTTCTTTGAGTTCAACGACCACGTCGATGCGATCATGGAGGAGGCGATCGCCGCGATGAAGGGCCTCGGCGCAGAGATCGTCGACCCGGCGGACATGGCCACGCAAGGGAAGTATGACGACACTGAGTTCGAGGTGCTGCTGTACGAGTTCAAGGCCGACCTCAACAGGTACATGGCCGGGACAAGCACCGACATCGGACCGAAGTCGCTCGCCGACCTGATCGAGGCGAACGAGCGCATGAAGGACCAGGCGATGCCGTTCTTCGGCCAGGAGATATTCCACATGGCGCAGGAGAAAGGGCCGCTCACCGACAAGAAATACATCGACGCGCTGGCGAAGAACCATCGCATGTCGCGGGACGAGGGGATCGACGCGACGATGGACGAGCACAACTTGGATGCGATCATCGCACCGACCGGCAGCCCCGCGTGGCCGACCGACCACCTGAACGGCGATCATTTCACCGGCGGAAGCTCTACCCCGGCCGCAGTATCCGGCTATCCGAACATCACGGTTCCCGCCGGTTTCGTCGGCGGTCTGCCGGTCGGCGTCTCGTTCTTCGGGCGGGCGTGGAGCGAGCCGGTGCTACTCAAGTTGGCTTACGCATTCGAGCAAGAGACGCAGGTGCGAAAGTCGCCGTTGTTCCTTCCGACCGCCGACTTGAGTTAAGAGTAAAGTGCGCGCCAACGTCCAGCACTCGCAGCGTGCTGGCTTGTCGTTATGGCGAGAACAGTGCAACAATATAGATGGATCGGTAGAATAGACTAGATAACGCTCAGCACTGTCCGTAGGAGAGTTCAATCATGATGATCGCTAGCCTCTTTGCTTTACTTTCGTCTCCTGCTTTGTTGCAGCGGCCTACCGTCGACCAGGTTTTGGACAACGTCCGGTCAGCCGTCGGTTACAGCGCCATAGAGCCTTTCGAAAGTGGCATCGAAATGACGGGTTCGGCCTTGTTCATGGGCACTGACGCGAACTTCCGGTTCGTCTTTACGCCTGACGGGAAGTACCTCTTCGAAATGGACGGCCCGATCCGGGCGACCCAGGCGTGGGACGGAGAGAGGGGCTGGGAGCTCGACGTGACCGGCAGCCCGATGCCCGTCTATTTCTCAGACGTCGAGTATCAGCATGCTACATCGTGGGTGATCGGGCACCGCTGGCTGGCCCCGGACGGGCCGTACGACATCACAATGATAGAGGAGGACAGCGACTCCTACACTCTCAACCTGAAACCAAAGGCCGGACGCATGAGCGTAAAGGTCGAAGTCGATCGGGAGAGTTGGCTTCCCAAGGCCAGCAGCTACATGGACGGCGATATCATGCACCTGATCGAGCTGAGTCAATGGGAGACCACGAGAGGCTTCAAGCTGCCGCACAGGATCGACGTCACCTTTAGCTCCGGAAAGGGCTGGATCAGCGTTGAGCATGTGCGCCCGACGCCGGACGGCGCGACCAGCTTGTTCGAGATGCCTGCCTGGCTCTTGACAGACGACACGACGTACGACGAAGCCAATGAAGGAGTCGTAGAGACGATGCGTGCGGAGTCCGGGCACGTTCTCGTCAGGCCAACTATTATGGGCGAGGACGTCGGCTGGTTCATCCTCGACACTGGAGGCGGAGGGATGGTTGTGGGCAAGAAGCTCGTAGAGCGCCTTGGGGCCGAGGAGTTCGGTTCCTGGTTTGCGATCGCCGAAGGTGGCACGTTGCCCTTGACCTTCACCAAGTTTGACGACTTCAGTCTCGGGCCGGCGACGGTGGCCGAACTGACGTTTGCCGTGCTGGACCTGAGCCCGGTAAGTCTTGCGCTCGGGATCGAACTGGGCGGTATCGTGGGCTACGACTTCTTCAGGCGCACTGTCCTGGAGATCGATGTCGAGGAGTCGATGATCGCCTTCTTCGACCCTCGCAGCTATGAGCTGAAGAAGGGTAATTGGAACGATCTCCTTCTCCTATCGCATCACCCGACCACGCCGGCGAAGTTCGAGGGAGCGCACGAAGGCGTGTTCATGATAGACACCGGGGCGCCTTACGGCCTCGTGTTCAGCTGGCGGGTTGTAAAGGAGCTAAACCTGCTCGAAGGGCGCGAAACGTTGGACGGAGAGATACATGGGCTTGGTGGCGCAGTACCGGCTAAGTTTGGATTCGTCGAGTACTTCGAGATTGACGGCTATCGCTTTGAAGACCAGTTGGCGATCATGTTGGTATCGAACCGCAGCGCATACGCGAGCGAGTATTTGACAGGCTTGATCGGGATACCATTGCTCATGCCGTTCACAGTCGTGTTCGACTATGCGAACAGTCGGATTGCGTTCGTTCGGAAAGAGGGTTGACCTGAACAGAGGCAAGAATGCCGACCGGCACGGCGAAGGAGCCAGTGAACAATGAGAGAGAGTGTGTGCAACGTAGGTCTGGCCTAAATAAGAGGATGAATCACAGGCATTAACTAGAGCCGCCGGATCACCACGTTGTCGAACTGGCCCGTGTCGTCGAACGATCCGAGACCGGCGCGGCCCGTCCCGAACGTCAAGTCACGTGCCTCCATCACAGGATTCGCCATGTCGTCGAAGTAAGTGCGTATCACGCCATCGACGCGGGTGACCCGGATCTTGTGCCACTTGTCGTCCCACGGTGTCCCGGAGTTCGTCTTGTGCGAGATCTTCGTCCGGTCGGCCTTGTTCACGATGAAGACCTGGTTCGCGTGGTCGTCGGTCTGCTGTCCAAAGTGGACATAGTAGAACTGCTCAGGGCCCTGCCATCCAAAGAAGACGCAAAGGTCGCGGTGCTCGTACTTCGCCTTCGTGCTTCGTGCGAGCGCTGTCAGCTCGAAGTCTCCGAACACCTCGTCTTTGATCAGAAGGATGTTGTACGGGCTCCTGTGAGGGGGTTCGTATTCGCTCTGGAGATAAAGGCTGCATACCTTTCCGAAAGGAGTCTCCTTCGTGCGCCACGCGTTTTCGTCCGTAGCCTCCCAACGAACAAGGCCTTCCTCAAAGTCGTCGGAGAAGGTCGTAGGTTGAAGCATCGACATGAGTAGCAGAACCCCGATCATTGGGACAGGCTACCAGTTGCCCGTTACAGACAATGCCTCAGCGTTCACTGCGCTAGTCTCTGAACAAGCCGCCTTGCCCTCGGGCTAGATATACTCTCGATATGTTGCTGACCGCAGTTACTCTCGCGCTTTCGGCGTCGCTATTGCCGACCGTACAGCAGGATGACCGCTCCACGAGGTCGGGTGAGCCAAAGCAGGTGCCGCACGAGTCCATCCCTCACGACACGTGGTCCGGACGGCGATATGCGGGAGGTGGCGTCACGATCACGTACAGGTCGTACTGGGTATACATCGCGGAGCGTGAGTATCCGTTCGACGCGACGTGCGTCAACAACTGTCAGGGCAGCAAGCACCTCGCCCATGTACAGTGCGACACTAGTTGCGACAAGATTTGCAAGTCTCTACATGAGTGGGAGATCAAGCCGAAATTCGAGTTCCGTACCGACTTCAACAGCAGCACAAAGTCCTGGCAAGTCGGGATGATGAAGACCATAGACGACCACGGCGGCAACATCTCACAGGCGAGGCACCTTGCGAACAAGGTCAAGGCGGAAGCGATGAAGCAGATTGAGGGCAATGACAAGTACACCTACAAGTACAAGAGCGGCCACTTCAACGAAGCCCCGTGCTCCACCCAAGACCGGGATTTCAAGTACACGACGTACTCTCTGTTCGCTGATTACACCATTTACAAGGACGGAACGCGCGTAGGCGGAAGCGGAGGTGTCTCGTTCGGTCCCTCAGCACTCATTGGCACTGTCAAGATTCCGCACCAGGAGTTCTATGAGCAGGAGCCAGTTGAGAGCTGCAGGTGCCAGTTCATCAAGGAGAAGCAGCGAGAAATTCGGATCGGCGGATTTATGCCGCTCGATGGCGAAGGAGCGTTCGACGGAGAAGGATCGGATATCCGGCTTGGTGGTCTCTTCATCGATCCTGAGGGAGGCGAAAAGTACGCGCAGTACAACGAGCAGATCGGCAGCAACGTGTCCGTGAGCTACTACCTTGGCGAACTGAACGAATTTCACATTCGAGCGACGAACATGTCGGCGATGCCGATCTCTCTCGCCCTCATGCCGGGAACGACGTTTGAGCCAGATGACGGCAAGTTTCAGTCTATGGTCAACCTCGACCAGTTGCAGTTCACGGTGCCTTCATGGTCCACTCGCGAGTGGGTGATGCCGGCGAGCGGGCCGTCGCAGGACCCGATCGACGTCAAGGGATTCATGGCGTGCCTCAACATGAACAAGAATGAGCCGAACGGGGTCGCGTCGTACACTCTCGGCTCGACGCTCGACACAACGCTGCTGGACATCGGCTACGACATGTCCGCCCAGCGGTTCCGCGGGCCGTGGAACCAAGCGCTGCTCTGGACCTACATGGACGGTGCATCATGGCAGGAGATCAACGAGCGGCTGTTTCCGCCAGTCAGCGAGTCGCGCTATCTCAACAACTTGTACGAGTTGGCGCACAAGTACGGCGTGGATCTGAGCGCAAAGAAGTATGACAAGAGTTGGAATCCGCGACTGATTCTCGCCGATTTTGCGCCGCTCGAACAGCTTGAATGGTTCGTGCAAGAGATGACTGAGCGCGACGCTCGCTCGCTCGCCAACTGGGTGAACGGGAATCGCGGAAAGTTCGCATACATCTTCGCCGCCGACGGACAGGACTGGTACATCGAATACGCGGCGAACGTGGCAACGGCGTTGTGCGGCAGCGACAACGAAGACGTGCAAGCGGCAGGTCTGGACTTCCTCTCACGGACTGTTCCGCAAGGCAAGCGCGCCGCGCTGATGGAGAGCGGCGGTCTCGTGGGCGCGGTCTCTCTCGCGCTAGGCGAGGGGAAGAACGCCTCCGCTGCGATGGCGCTGGTCGAAGAGTACGACGCCGAACTTGCCGAACAGCTGAAAACGGTGCCGGACGAGCTGCCCTTCCCGAAAATCGATCCGCCAAAACGAGCCCGTGCTAGCGATCCCCCCACACTCGCAGTGTGGAGGGTTCTCCGATCATCCATCTACATCAGAACGAGAAGGGAAGCAGCGCCGCGTACGTCACGTGCGGCCACCTCGCGCGTCGTTTGGTGGGAAGTGAGGCGCTTGGGTGCCGCTGGATACTGAGCGGCTCAACAATGAGCGACAGGCTGGGTTGGTCGCCTAAGCGACCGTATCCAGTGGCGTCGAGCCGCCGCACTCCTATCGTCGGGCCTTCGTCGAGCCCCGAGTTCTTACCCTCAACACTGCGAGGGTTGAGGGATGAAAAACAAGCGCGAGCTAGCTAGCATCTGTCTGAACAGTTGCTGTTCCTGTTACGTTGCGCCTTTTGGCCGCCGAAGATCGCGACCTGCTTCCTCGATCTCGCAAGCTGCGGCGGGTTTATCCTGACGGCCGTCGACATGAAGACAAGCGAACCGGTCTTGACGCTGAGCAAGAAGTAAACTGTGCCAATGATTGCGGTTGTTCTTCTGATAGCTCTTCAGCAAGAAGAGATCGTCTGCGAGGGCGCATACAGCGGCCATCTTCAGGGCGTCGCGCGGGACAGCGTCGGCGATCTTTACTGGTCGTTCACAACGACTCTCGTCAAGACCGATAGCACTGGGCATCTGATTCAGAAGACCGACGTCGAGAGCCATCACGGCGACGTGTGCATTGTCGGCGACCGATTGTACTGCGCGGTCAACAAGGGGTTGTTCAACAATCCGGCGGGCAAGGCCGACAACTGGATTGTCGTCTACGACACGTACGATCTGCGCGAAATTGGACGCAAGCCTGCGCAGATTGTGACCCACGGCGCGGGCGGCATATCTTCAGACGGAAAGAAGCTGATCGTCGTCGGCGGGCTGCCCGGGGGCGTCGAGCAGAACTACCTCTATGAGTTCGACTTCTATCTGCAGTTCCATCGCAAGTACGTGATCGAGAGCGGGTGGACGCTTCTCGGTATCCAGACGGCGACGTTTGCTGAAGGGCGCTGGTGGTTCGGCTGCTACGGCAACCCTCCGCAACTGCTGTCGATGGACTCCTCGTTCGGCGATCTTGTGCGGTCGGACTTCGACTGCTCGCTAGGGCTCGTGCCGATGGGCGAGGGCGAGTTCCTCGTCGCGCGGGACAAGCTCGTCCGGGGCCAGGGGCACATTGGCAGCTTGCTCCCAGCACAAACGACTGCGACCGGACGACTTTCGCTACTCTCCGATGAGTGAGGATTCAGCCAGTCTGTAATGGTAAGGGATCAGTTCCAGTGCATCTCTTCGTCGCCGTTCAACGTTTGGATGTAGTTGAGCTGCGCGTCGTGGTATGTCATATGATCCACGGCGAAACCTGCGAGGTCCATAGGGCTCGTCTCACCGTTCGGAGTCTCGATCTTGCGGAACATCTCGTCTTCCGGCACGTTTGCGAACGCCTCGATGATCTCGGCCATCGACTCTTCGAGCTGCGCGACGATCGTGTCCTTATTCTGAAACTCCGCGGGCGCCTCGACCCAGCCATCGAACTTGAGCTCACCGGGATCTTCGCCCCGGATTCTCTTGGATATCCGCTTGTTGATGGTGACGACCTCGTACGTAAAGTCCGCCGGGGTGCGCGAACTTCCGCCAGACGAGCTGGTCAGCTGCTTCTCGTCCAACGCTCGCAGATCGCCGGCGTACGACTTTTTTGCGAACTCAAGTTTGCCTGTCAGGTGCTCTTTCAAGGTTTCCATACCCTGAGTATATCTCGACGCCGACCTTGACGGTCCATAATGTCGTCGTGAGTTGGTCCACCGTTATCGATCTGATCAAGTCAGAGCTGATGTCCAACGCGAAACCGGAGCGTGCAGTCTTCGAGAAGGGCTACCTGAAGAGTGAGCTCGAGTTTCTCGGCGCGACGGTGCCTGCCGTGCGCAAGTGCGCTAAGAGGTTTGCCAAGGAGTATCAGGATCTGTCGCGCAAGGACCTGCGGGCATTCGTCGATGAGATGTGGGCGACCCATATCCACGAAGTGAGAAGCGTTGCGGTCGCGCTGCTCGACCACTTCTCGTCGTTGTTGCGACCGAGCGATCTCGCGATGGTACGCAAGCGGATCATCGACGCAGCAGGATGGGCGCATGTCGATTGGCTTGCCGCAAACGTCTCCGGCTCGATCGTTCTCGATCATCCTGAGTGCATCGACAAATTGGACGAATGGGCTATGGACAGGAGCTTCTGGGTGAGGCGCGCCGCGATGCTCTCGCTTCTGCAACCGTTGCGCTTGGGTGATTTGTCTGAGTGGCCGCGCTTCGTCCGCTACGCTGAGTCGATGGTCGAAGAAAAAGAGTTCTTCATCCGCAAGTCGATCGGCTGGGTGCTGCGCGAGACGAGCAAGCGAAATCCAGCGCCTGTCGGTGAGTTTCTTTTACGCAACAAGGAAAAGTGTAGCGGTCTGACTCTGCGAGAGGGCGCAAAGTTCCTCGAACCAAGTGTGCGGCTTAAGCTCGGCTTGGCCAAAACGTAGCAAGGCCGTTCTGGGCGATGGATCGCCCCACGATCGGCGCGCGGAGTCTCAGTCCGATGAGCCCATGTATGCAAAGTGCCGAGTTGGATCGAACTCCGGAAACGCGCTGTACTCGTTCGCGCCGCCTTCGGCTGTACCGCGCATGAGCCAGGGGCCCGGGTGCTCCCAATTCGTGACTTTGGTACCCGTCGGGATGTAGCGGATGGTCAGCCCGCGCCGCCAACGGCCGGAGGTGTTCGGACTCGAACCGTGGATCAGACGCGGGTCGTGGATGCTGATATCGCCGGGTGCCAGCTCTATGTCTGTCTTAGTTTCGAGGTTGAACATAGACATATCCAGTTCGTTTCCGAGCACCGTCTCTTTCGCCTCGTGCATCTCATCGGTAGTTCTCAGTCGCTCGTTCTGTGTGCCGGGGAGGACGTGCATGCAGCCATTGTCGCTGTCCACCTTGTCCAGCGCGAGCCATACGCTGGCGACGTCCATCGGTTCGAGCGGCCAATAGGAGCCGTCCTGGTGCCATCCGACGGCCTTTCCCGTTTTTGGGGGCTTGGCGATGTAGTGCGAGGCGAACAGCGCGATGTTCGGCCCGAGGATCGGCTCGACGCAGTCGAGCAGCCGCGGGTCGCTGACGAGCCGCAGCCAGAACGGATCGTCCCCGACCAAGAAGGTGTCCAATCCCTCGGGCGGAAGCTGCGGGTTGTTCTCGATCAGCCACTCCACATGTGCCCGTGCTTCTTCGACCAGGTCCTCGTCGATCAGTCCCCGGACGATCGTGTAACCGTCCTCGTCGTACTGCGTCCTGATCTCGCTCGCAGTCATCATTTCTGATGATGTCATGTTCTAGCTTGCCATTGTGCTGCGAGTCCCCTCACCTCTGCCCTCCGCCCAGGCTTGGGGAGAGTGGGCTTTTTGCCGCCGCCGTCACGCTTTCGGAGTGCGTCCAGCACGATCTCGTGGTACTGGTCCCAATCCTCGGGGCGCCACTCGTTCTGCGGCTCGCGCAGCACGCCGATCAACCGACCGATGCACCAGGCTGCGCAGTCCCGAACTTGGAAGGGATTTTCAAATGTCCAGAGGTAGGACGGATCCAATCTTAAGTGCCAGATGTCCGAATCGTCTCCCGACTTCATACGTTGCATTTCCGTAATATAAGTGGTCGCGTCTTCGAGGAACAGTTTGAGTGCCATAAGACGAAGGCTGTTGTTCTTGTCTTTCCATTCGTTCTCATAGATCCCAGAAATCACGTTGATCCTTACGCCAGAGTCTTCCTTCTGGGACTGCCTTACCAAGAGCTCGACTAGATCAGCGTCGCCGACCTCCATGACTTGACCGGCGAGTCGCAACGCCTTGTGATCCTTGAGGGCATCTCCGAAAGGCGCGTCCACTAGAAGAGCGTCTCTCAGCGCCTCTCTTGCTGCCTTCTTGTCGTATTTCCTTATATACCAAGTCGCAGTAGACTTGTGCGAAGCGGTGCCTCTGGCGATCGCTTCACGGAATAGCTCTGACTTTCGCTCGACGGAGAGAGACGACTCATCGATTATCCGCGCGAGGTATTCGTTTGAGTTCTTTTTGTGATCAAGGCTTTCCAGGTACAGGTCGGGAATCTGGTTTGGATAGCGCAGTACGAAAATGTCGACGGGGAGCACGTTCAATGAAATTGTGCTGATACCGTAATTCGGGTTAAGCTCATCGTCATCATGGAAAATGGCGCGTTTGAGGATTTCGATCTCAGGCAGTCGCTTGACGCTGTCCCACCAGTCTTGCGGCTTGACGTCGCTGATGATAACTCTTCGGTTCACATGCTTCGGTGACATCAGGCTGGACACGATCTCTTCGCAGAGCGATTGAACAAACGTGAAGTTATCTATACCATTATGAGATGCACGGCTAAGCCGACGCGTCGCACGACTGTCATCCAGGTGCTTGATCAACGTCGGAACGATCGCGACCCCTCTTGCAAGTATCGCCAAGAAGTACGGATCTTTGAGTCGGTTGTCGTATGCAGGCTCCAATTCCGCTAGACCGTAATAGATCAGCTCATCGACCAGCCGTTCGTCGGTCCCCGCGCGGGAGGTGAACGGTTGCTGTGCGGCGATGACAGCGTCGGCCTGTCGTTGAATCCAGTTCCAGTCTATTCCGTCGTCCAGGTGTTCTCTAACTCCCGCCAACGCGTGCGCGATCTTGGCGACGTCCGCATCTTTGTCTTCGTACTGCGATAAATAGTACTTGGCAACCAACAAGTACGTCCTTCTTCCCACTGTCCGATCCTCGCCGTAGTATCTGTACTCTTCGCCAGAAGCGAAGTGCTGAGCGAGATCGAGATCGCCCATGCTGTACATCTGGATCGCCATCGCCAGGTGACGGTCGATCTCAAACTTCGCCCCGAGGCCATTGAATGATGAGCGATGATAGGCCTTGGCTTCCTCCGCTGAAATCGGCTGTGCGCCCGCAGCCTTCAATCGGTCGTTCGGTTTGTTCGAGGCCGGGAGGTAGTCAAGTCCTCGTAGTAGCCTAGGCACCCGGCCTGGCAGTTTGATTGCAAGATCCCAATGAACTGTCCGGTTTCCATCTCGGTCGAACGACTTGCCAACTGGGTATTTGACCAACTGCGAGCCTTGCGGCGGCAACGGTAGCCCGTACTCTCGATAGACACCGAGTGCGCCCTGAAGTTCAGCGTCCGTCGGGATCGGATATTTCGGGATTTCCGCGAAGTTCTGCTGCAGCAGCACGGCGAATAACGCGATCATTTTTCAAACCCTCGATTACGTCCTTATTGTATCGCAATTGATTGGCAATTGCTCAATGTATGTTTGCCCTCACCTCAGTCCTCTCCCCAGGCTTGGGGAGAGGAGGCCGACCC
>JADFMN010000011.1 GCA_022563855.1 Armatimonadota bacterium | reverse complement strand
AATGCAGCGGATAATTCCGCATCCAATTGTTTCGCATGCTGTTTGACGAAATCCTTCTGCTCGGCCGTTCGATTTTTCGGTTCGGAGCGAAACGCTGCAATCACTTTGGGAGACAGTTCGCTACGACCGGATTTGAGAAATTCGTTACGAAAACTGTTACGTAACGAAGCGATTTGATTGCTGTTCTCCGAGATCAGACGATCCCGTTCGGCAACGGCGGAGAATTCTCTTCGCGAACCGGCCGGCAGATCCAATTCCTTGCGTCCCAACTGAGGGCGAACCAACGGATTGAAGATCGCCACCATGCGGTAATAATCGTGCATGGTCAGCGCGTCGAATTTGTGGTTGTGACAACGGCAGCAACCCAAAGTGAGCCCCAGAAACACTCGTGAGGTGGTCCGCACCAGATCATCCATCTGGTCGAAGCGATCTTGTTGCGGGTCGGCCGGCTCATCGTCCCACGGTCCGAGACGGGAATATCCGGTCGCTATCATGGTTTCGGCACTGGAATCGGGAAGTTCATCACCGGCGAGTTGTTCCAGAACAAAGCGGTTGTACGGTTTGTCGCTATTGAATGCCGCGATGACGTAATCCCGGTATCGCCAGGCATGCGGTTTGATGGCGTCCCGTTCGTAACCGTTGGTCTCTGCGTAACGGACTAAATCAAGCCAATGTCGTCCCCAGCGTTCCCCGTAACCGGGCCGGGAAAGCAAATCGTCGATCACCAACTCCAGAGAGTGGGGAGAAGAATCGTTAAGAAAACGTTCCTGCTCTGCCAAAGTCGGCGGCAGGCCGATCAGGTCGAGAAAAATTCGTCGTAACAGAACATGTTTCTGAACCAGCGGCGCAGGTCGCCAACTTTGGGATTCCAGTTTCTCCAGAATAAAGGCGTCGATCGGATTTCGCGGCCAAGCGGTATCTCGAACTTTTGGAATCGGTGGTTTACGAATGGGCTGATACGACCAGTGCTCACGGTCGGCCGGTTGAATGATCCGGTCGTATTCCAGGAGATCCTCGGAGGCGTCTTCGGCAGATGCTGGAAGACTCTGACACACTCCAACGAGCGACAAAAACAGAAGAGGGACCAATCGCCCGCCAGAACAAGGTCGCCGCATGAGTCCTATTCCATTTCCAGAAAGGTTCGATAATGTCCGCCGAGTGAACGGTACCTGAACCGATGTGATTTTCAAGTATACCAGAAGCTGATGAAAATCGTCTACGAATCGCTAGATTCGGTACGATCGATTCCATCTCAGGAACAATACTCCGAAGCAGTATTCGCAACGTTTTATTATCACTGTTTTGTGATAGGAAGCGTTATCATGGAACTCGCGAAAGAGATCCCTGGGATTTCAAAAATCTCAGGAATCTCTCTGCGGTGTGAGATCGAGTGAATCAGTCAAACAGAGTTGGTTTCATCCTGCCGGACGAAGCGGCAGAACGCGATTTCAGTCAGCCTTCGCGCATACCGAGAGCTTTTCCGAATCGAACCAAACAAACGACTGAAGAATAAGCAAATAAAAGCAAAATGAAATGCAGGGACGACCCATCAATAAAATAAAAAAGAGACAAGCCGCTTCACTGCCGGATGGCAGTCCTTGTCCCTTAGTATACCAAAACCGGATCCTCAGATGTAGAATGGATTTGTCGTGAATCAGGAATTTGTGAATAATTTCAATTAATAACTTGACAAGAAATAACGTTCCGAAAAGTGTGATCATTGAACGGAAACTCCCCTCGTGGGGGAGGGCTGGGGTGGGGGTATGCGCGAATCCGTAGCAGAGGCTAAACTACAGCCCTGATGCGTTGGTGCGTCGCTGTCTTGCTTGCGCTGGTCGTCGCCGGGTGTGGAAGCCTGGGCGATGGGCGGACGATCGTGCGGATGGCGGACTGGTCGGGCGCGGGGGACGACAGCGACTTCAACAAGCTCGTCAAACAGATTTACGCCGAGTTCGAGCAAAAGCACCCGGACCTCGATCTGCGGATCGAGGGGACGCCGGGGGACATGCAGGCGTACGTAACCAAGATGCTGCTGAGCCACGTCGCGCACACTGCGCCCGACGTGATGCGGATCGACGCGAGCAGCGCAGCGATCTTCATCGACAACGGCGTGCTGATGGACCTTCGTCCGTACATCGAGGACGACCCGGAGGTTGATCTCGACGACTTCTTTCCGAACGCGGTGGACATCACCCGGCGGGGGAACGCGATCTACGGTCTGCCGATGGGGTTCACGCCGATGGTGCTTTATTACAACAAGCGGCTTTTCGACGAAGCGGGTGTGGCGTATCCCGACGGCACGTGGACTTTTTCCGACTTCCTCGATGCGGCTCGTCGGTTGACCACTAATGATGTTTACGGTTTCGAGTTCGCCAATTGGATGGCCGGTTGGATCCTGTTCCTCTGGAACAACGGTGGTGATGTTCTGTCTCCCGAAGGAACGACGGCTGTAGGCTATTTTGACTCATCGGAGTGCGTCGAAGCGGTGCAGTTCATCCACGACCTTGTGATCGTCCACAAGGTCTCGCCGACTCTGTCACAGACCGCCGCGCTGGGCGTCGATCTGTTCGCGAACGGAAAGGCGGCGATGAAGATCGTCGGGCACTGGGCGATCATCGGTTACCAGAGTTCGAAGCACATCTCGATTGCGGAGATCGGAGTAGCGCCGCTGCCTAGCAACTTGGACGAACCGGTCACCGTCATGTACGAGAGCGGGCTCGCGATATTCAAGGACGCGAAGCACCCGGACGCCGGCTGGGCGCTGATCAGGCATATGCTGAGCTACGACGTGCAGACGCGGTACAACGCGAGCGGGATCGAGGTCTGCGCGCTTCGCGCCGTGGCTGAAGAGGCGGCCGACCCCGTCGCATCGCGCGTGAAAAACCGCGTCGTGCCCGCGGCGCTGGAGCAGGCGTTCGTCGCGATCATCCCCTCCGCGCGCGCGCCGTGGGGCGCGAAGGTCGAGCGGTACAACCTCGTTGAGCCGATCGGCGAAAAGATGATGGACCGCGTGTTGCGCCAGGGCGTTTCCGTCAAAGTGGCGCTAAGGGACGCGGCGAGGGAGATCGACGAAGAGCTGACCAAGGAGTGAGTGCGAGGGAGGACAAGACGGCAGTCCTACCTGCAGGCATAATCAGTCGATCGTGCCCTTCAACCATGTCTGCCAGAGCAACTGATACTTAGTTACCAACTCGATCGTTACACCTTGGGCCGTTTTCTTGATCCTGATCTTAGAACTCCGTTCGCCTCTATCTATCAAGTTGACCGCGCCAAGAGGATCGACGACTTCCAGCCGAGAATGCGAGTAGATGAACATGCTCCGATCGGCACACGCCCTCATTCCTTCCCAAATGGAATCCTGCAGCACAGAATCCAGATCACTAATCGCAAGGATGGTGACCTCGCCCAGTGCCGCTTCGTCGATGAGCTTTCGGAACTGGCTCGAGTTCTTATACGCCAGCGCAAATGGGTAGAGCGAGCACGGATTGCAGAATCGCAAAAGCTCCATTGGGTAGAGGGAACCTTCTATCTTCTTCCAGTCGATGTCAGATACAGCCTCGAAGACGTCCGCCGACGAGATGTCTCCGCTCAACGAGCTGTTCGCAAGTGCGATTCGAAGACTCGCGGGAAAACCGACTAGCGAGTCCATGAACCGACGGCCGTAGGAAGCGACCACGACGCCACCGACAGTAGTCAGTGCTACTTCTTGGCGGAGCGACAATGCCTGCATACGAGCGACGGGCCGGACGCCGCTCCGCTCTTCCCTGACCGACCGAATCCAGTCCTCGTCCAGCTGCCCACTGTTGACAGCCTTGGTAGCTAGTTGAACCGACCAGTCGCGGTTTCCAGCCAGGACAAAGTCTCCGATGCGCGGGAGGTATGCCAGAAGATCCCCTCCGTTGTTTTTCGTGCCTTGTAGCAAGAGCTCGGACAGGCTCACACTTTCGGTTTGGACTGCCAGCACGCCGTTTGTCCAAGCAGGAAGCTGTTCTGCTCCACTGTTTTCAGATACTTGGTCGCCACTCAGATTGGCACTGTCGAGAAGAGATTGCGGTCGCCGCCTGGGAAATTCGACCCGCACCCATCTGGGCGACACAGCCCACGGTTTGTTGCCTCCCCCAAACGTCCGGCCGCCGACATTCACCTCGAGGATGCTGCGAAGACCCATGTCGTTCGAAATGGGGTCCCACTGAATCATCCTCGCTAAAGTGACTGCTCTCGCCATTGCCTCCAATTCAGTTGGTGACAGATCTCCCAACGGGCCGAGCAGGCGAAAGTCCCGCATGTTTCCAGAAACAACGAACAGATCGGGACGGTCCCAAAGAGAGTAGTGGGAAAAGCTGGTCGTCGAACCAAGGAACGCACCGTTCGACGCCGTTGAGGGTAAGGACATCAGCCAGAACAGCGTGTCTTTGGACACCACGGTTCTATAGAGGATATCGAACGCAAGGAATTCGTTTGAAGCCAGGTTTCCTCCGCTCATTTTGCTCAAGACGAATGCGCTCAGCCCATCGCGTCCGATCTCACCCCATCTCTCGCAAATCTCCATCGCTCTACCGTACGTAGCTGCGATCGATCTGCCGAGCGTTTCGAGATACCAGTCCAGCGCTTCTGCTTCTTTTTGCAAAGACTCTTGGCTGCGTCGGATCGACCAGCCCTCGGCAGTCTCTAGAATCTCCAACCGTCCATCAGCCTCAAGTGCCTTGCGCAAGTCGCCCCACTCAACATCTGAGAGGCTGACTGCATAGACGTCCTTAGCGCAGGACTCGTCGGCACGGACACTCACGCCAGTCTCTGTTATGGTTTTGCAAAGGTCGTTGAGAACATAGAAGCCGGCATCGACGGTTATTGGATTGTCGTCGTACCAACTTGCACTCAGACACGCCGCGAAAATGAGCCCGAACATCGTTTGTCTCGCTTCCTTTTGATGCCTCAGAACAATCGTACCCGCTTCACTTACGCCGAAAGCGCGACCCGAGCGCTCTGCTGAACAGCACGATCGAGAACGGGATGTCGTCGATCAGATACCGCCGCGCCAGGCGCCGCGGCTCTTGAAACAGCCGGTGAAGCCACTCAAGCCCAGATCGCTGCATCCAGCGCGGAGCCCGCCGCACCTTGCCCGCGACAAAGCTGAAGCTGATTCCGACCCCGATCATCCATGTCCCCGGGAGCGACTTGCGAAGAGCCTGGATCAAAATCTCCTGTTTTGGGCTACCGAGTCCGACGAGCAAGATGTCGGGAGGATCGGCGGCGAACAGTTGCTTCACATCCGCAATCTCTTGTTCAGTCGGGGGGTTCGAAAACATGGGAGCCGAGACACCGGAGATTGTCAGTTTCGGCGATCGGCGCGTGAACTCTTGCGCCGCCGCGTCGCCGGTTCCTTCGTCGCCGCCGAGAAGGTACAGCGTCCGCCCCTCGGCGCTGGCACGCGAGGCGAGCGACCAGACCATCGACGATCCGGTCACGCGCTCTGGAAGCCGGTCGCCCTGGATCCGTGCCGCCCAGACGAGCGGCATGCCGTCGGCGACGGTCACGTCCGCCTGCTCGTACAGCGCGCGCATTTCGGGCTCACGGCAGAACCGCCGCAAGAAGTCGAGGTTCGCCGTGATGAGCCAGCCGCCTTTGCCGTGCGACAGCTCTTCAAAAACGTGGTCCAGAACCTCTTGGCCGCGCGCTTTTGCGAGCCGCATGCCGGATAGCTCGATAGTCGGCAGTTGCGTGCTCATCTGTGACTGACCAGGTGCAAGCGATCCACGGTGGCAGAGTCTACAATATCAGCGGAACGGTATAACCGGTTCAGATCGGCATCAGGATAGTGAGCAAGCGCAACCAGAAGGTCGGCTACCTCTTCATCACCCCGGCGGTGCTGCACCTGTTCCTGTTCGCGGTCTTGCCGATCGGGTACGCGCTGTACCTTTCGCTCTTCCGATGGAACCTGTTGAAGGACACGAAGCCGTTCGTCGGGATCGGGAACTACATCGATTCGGTGCAGGACCCGCATTTCTGGAACGCGATGTGGAACAGCGCGCGGTTCACGCTGACCAGCGTGCCGGCTGGGATGTTGGTCGCGTTGCTCGTGGCCATCCTTGTTGCTCAAAAGCTGCGCGGGGTCACGATATTCCGCACTCTGTTCTATATCCCCGCGATCAGCAGCGGTGTCGCGATCTCGATGCTCTGGATCTACGTCTACCTGCCGCAGAGCGGGCTGATCAATGTCGCTTCGTCTATGTTTGGCATACCAGACATAGACTTTTTGAATAAAGAGGAGTGGGCGATGTGGGCGCTGGTGTTCATGTCGATCTGGACCGGGCTCGGGCCGAAGATGATCATATACGTCGCGGGTCTGCTGGGGATCCCGGAGACGCTCTACGAGGCCGCGGAGCTGGACGGCGCAGGCGGTTGGCAGCGGTTCTGGCGCATCACGCTGCCGATGCTTTCGCCCACGACGCTGTTCGTCCTCGTGACTTCGACCATTGGGGCGTTCCAGCTCTTCACGCCGATCTACATGATGACGAAGGGCGGGCCGAACGACACGACCAACGTGATCGGCTACCACATATACCGCGAGGCGTGGCAGAAGTTTCACGTCGGCTCGGCGGCTGCGCAGTCGTTCCTGCTGCTGATCATCATCGCCGGGGTGGCGTACGCGCAGTACCGGATGATGAAGAGCCAGCTTGAGGGCTATAGCGCGGGGTAGTTCAGGTTTTTGGGAGTGCGCGGGCCGTCATCCTGAGCTTGTCGAAGGATCGCGCTTTCGATTTGGCGGGCGTCACTGATGTCTGAGATGTATCTCGTGACTCACGACTCCCGATGGAGGGCGTCATGTCATCCTGCGAGAGCCTGTCCTGAGCCTGTCGAAGGATCGAAGGATCCGTCGACGCTTGAATGCTCACGGGCTATCGCGCCGTTCGCCGTCACCGCTTGAACGCGTTCGGTTTTGAACTTGAAACATGGTATAATAGAGTAGTTGAGATGGCTAAAAAGCTTTCAGAAAGTCCCCACTTGAAGCAAGGGAAAGCCCGGGAGGAACAGATCTCAAAAACCGTGGTCTCCTCCTCTGCGTGTGAAGGGATAAAGGTCAATAAAGCCGAAGTCAAGAAGTCAAAGCGCGCGTAAGCGCTTGGTCGACGAGCGCCTCTAATTCTCCCGGCTGTTTGATGTACGCGCGCCTTAAGGCAGCAAAATACTCTTCTCGCCGGGCCTCCGAGTTTTCTTCGAACGCCCAGTCTAGCGGCGGCAACCCTCCTTGTATCGCCATCAGATCGGCGAGCCACCGAGCGATTCGTCCGTTCCCCTCGCGAAACGGATGGACCAAGAGCAATTCTGAATGCACGAGTGCGATCGCTGCGACCAACTCCGGTCTATGGAGCCCTTCACAAGGCGTGTTTTCACGCACTAGCGAATCAATTTCGCGTATTGAGTTTTCCAGATACGCGACGGGGGCGAACATGAAGCCGTCCTTGGTCACATTAACTGTGCGCAACTCACCGGCAAAGGGATATATGTGTCCTAACCACTGCCGGTGCATATCCTTGATGATCTCAAAACTGAATTCTGTTTCGAAGTCGAACGCTTCGTCGCTCCAGGCGATCGCCACGAACAGTGCGTGAGCCTCGACCTGCCCGATCTCTTTCGGGTCAATGATGGCAAGCCGGTTCTTTAAGACTGAACCGTCCGAGCCTGGTTCGAATGCGCTGTCGTCTTCGCCACTAAATTCGTATCGGCTCATTGGTTAACGTTACCATGAGCGTTCGTTTCAAGCTCCACAAGTTCCTCGCTGCTCCGTGGCTCACGGGCTATCGCGCCGTTCGCGGCATGGGAGCGCCGTCGCGGCTAAGGCGGAGCGGTTGCTTCCGGGATTTCGTAGTTCACGATAATGCCGTAATCGGTGCGAAGAACATCGTAGGTTATGTTGACGTTCTGGCGCAGCGATAAATTGGCGGGAATGTTTGAAAACCCTCCATCTGCGCCGTCGTCGGAGCGGCTGTAAACGACGAAGCCCGTAGATGTCTTCCTGTACAGGATATTCGTGCCGGCAAACGGGTCAGGGAAGAGCCGGTCGTCCGTGAGGTACTCCGGCAGCGACTCAACAGATGAGTTTTCAGAGATGATTGAGAGCGCAAGCAGTGCAAGATCTCTCGTAAGATCGTGTTGGATCGAGCGAAAGGCCGCAAGCGCTGTGACGGAAGCCTGGGCATATTCATACGAGATGTCCGTTTTGGCCGCAAGCTCATCGACAAACTTCTTAGATTTCTGTCTGTTGGAAGACGGATCCTGCTGGACAGCTTCGTAGTACGTCAAGACGTCGACTTCGACCTCCCACAACCTCCCCTCCAGTGCATCGAAGGCGTGCTTGCCAGCGTTCCGAGTGTTCGCGTTGTCGTTGAACAAGTCTGAAACGTATTCGCGTACATCGTCCCAAAGTGTCGGGGTGGACGAAGCCGGCGGAGCGAGAATAGGTGCGACATCACTAATGGAGTTCAAGGTCTGATTGAGGTTCTCTAGCCCCTCATCTCGAAGTGACCTGAAGAATTCGAGGTTTGATCGTGCATCGCCAGCAAGCGTCAGTCGCAGTTCGGGCGGCGTTGGTGCGTTGGCGATAAACTCTTGAGCGACGGCGAGCAGACGCTCGTTTTCGATATTGCGTACGACAGCAGTCAGCAGTGCTTCGGTAATCACACTGACGCCCGAGATCACCATGGTAGCGTGCAACGTGCTGGGCTCCTCACTCCACTTCTCAAGGATGTTCCAGGCTGTCTCTGCGATCTGCCTGACAGCGTCGACGTCGCCGACGTCGGCCGCACCGATGATTCCTGTCGCCAGCATGTTGATCAAGTTTTTTGCTGGAATCAGACTCTCATCGAAAAGACGCTCAGGATACGGCTGGTGAAAGACAAGATTCTCCGTCTCACTGGATAGCCCGAGCATCCACGCACGATTCGCTTCGAAAACCTCACCGTATTTCTCTGGCTCTGGTGGGTCAAGCCACCGGAAATCCCACAGGTCGTCGGGAATCGACCTCTCGATCCGCCTCCACTTACTGGTGTCGTCGCGATGGACGATCCCTTTCTCCGCGCGGTACTCCTCCCAGGTGAGCGGGCCGAACACCTCTCTTGCTCGCTGCTTCGCCTCAGGCAGCAGTTTGGCCGCGCGTACGTAGTCGGGGTTCTCTCTCGCGCCGACGAACAGCAGCACGCCGACGGCGACCAACGGCGCCGCTATCACAAAAAACCAGACCTTCCGCTTCATCTTGCTTTGATTTTATCACGGAGCCCATGGCATCGGCGTGATCGGGTCGTAGCTGACGGTCAGCCCGAAGTCCTCCGTGCCGGAAGAGAACATGAGCCTGACCTCCTCCCGGAGCTGATCTGGATCGTCCAGTGGGAATCCATCATCGATCAAGTTTTCATACCGCGTGTAGATCAGGAATCCAGTCTGAGTCTTGCGGTACAGAACCGGAAGCCCACCGAACGGGTCGGCGAAGACGAGGTCGGGCGGCAATTCGTCTGGCAGGTCGGGATAGTCGGGGAAACGCGACAGCAGCTCGAACGCTGATCGCGCAGCGCGCTCGCCGAAGAGATTTCTGATCCGCAGTTCGAAAAACCACGACCAATGCATCGAGTTCGCGAGTTCATAAGACCAATCCCCGCCAAACAGGATCTCATCGTCAAGCTTGATCATCGCTGCACGGGCACCGGGCTTGTTTCGTGCAATGTCTTCTAGCAGATTCGTGTACTCGACGAGAACCTGCCAATGTCTTGCTTCCAGTGCCGCCGCCGTCCGCCTACCCGTCTTTCTCCTGTACTCAGGTCGCTCTCCTCTGAATTTCTCCACCAAGTCGTACAGTTTCATCAGCGACGGATCCATCATCTCCTCCAGAAACTCGTAGTCGCCCACCACGTCGTTGAACCAGCTGTTGATCTCGCCCGGCTCAAGGTTTCTGAGCTGCTCTAGATAGACGTCGACCATTCGAGCATCTGCGGCAAACGCTTCCCGGACAGTGGGCGCTGGCGGGTACTCCAGAACAACTGTCATCAGGCTTCGCATAACGGCGACGTCGTTTCGGTTCCTCACTGCGGCCCGCAAAACGCCAAGCAGCAAGAGGGTGCGGAAAGCGTCCGCTTTGAGATTGGCCAGGCCTGACGGCTCGACGGCCAGCTCAGCGATGACGCTGTTGAAAGCGCGCCCAAGTTCCAGCACGGCATCCGCGTTGCCATCGTCTGCGGCGCCGATGAGGCCGATGCGCAACGCTTTGGCGATGTCCGTGCTGCGACCGATGAACCTGAAGTCCCAGTCCGATCCGTCGTCTCGCATGATGTGCCGAAAGCGGAGCCGGTCGACTCTGTCGCCTATTTGGCTGAACCACACCCGCTCGGCGAGGAACCGCTCCCGGCTCGTCAACGAGTAAGGGCTTGTTTTCCACTGGTCGCTATCCTCTGGTGGAAGACTCCACTGGGCACTGATCGTTGTTGGAACAGACTTGGCGATAGTCGTCCACTCCTCAAGGTCGGCTTCGCCACTGATCCCCTTCTCTTTGCGGTACTCCTCCCACGTCAGCGGTCCGAACATCGCCTCCGCTTCCTGCCTCGCTGTCGGCAGGAGCTTGGCAGCGCGCACGTAATCCGCGTGCTCGCGGTTGGCGTAGAACACCGCGCCGACCGCGATAAGCGCGACTACACCCCCGATGACCGCCACGACCCTCCACTTCTTCTTCATGTAGATTCTATCACGGCGCCGGCGTGATCGGGTCGTAGCTGACGATCAGTCCAGCGTCCTCTCGGTTGAGATAAAAAACCATCGACGCTTCCTGGCCGAGTTCATCGGGGTCTGATAAAGGGTATCCGTCGTCCGTGCCGTTCATTGATCGCGAGTAGATGAGAAAGCCGCGCGGAGTCTTGCGGTAGATGACCGAACCGCCGCCAAACGGGTCAGCAAAGGAGAGGTCTGCAGGCAGCGTTTCGGGCAGGTCTTCATAGTCAGGATATCGACCGAGCAGGGCGATCGCAGAACGCAAGGCGGCTTCGTTAAACGCGTAGCTGATATGTACGTAAACGACTGTTGAGAACATTAAATAAGTCGCGAGCTCATAGGAGCGGTCGACGGTTTGCTCGATTCTGTCAGCAAGCACGTTAATCCTCCGGCGCGCATCTGGCTCCTTGTTGACCAGATTTTCGAACAGTATCGTGTACCTGACCATGACCTCCAAGCGCCGCGCCTCCAATGCCGCCGCTGTTTTGTTTCCGGTCCTGCGTTTGAGCGTTGGTCTCTCTCCGGTCACACGTTCCGAGGCGTTGTACACGATCTTTAGCAGGGGTGGCTCAGGCCTGGCTGCTGCCGCGTATTCGTCCAGCCAGTCGTCGATCTTCAGCGGACTCATCGTTCTGAGTTGCTCGAAGTAGATGCTTTCGCTTCTTGCATCGGCGCTCATTACCTCACGGATCGTCAGGATTGGCGGGCGTTCGTTGAGCACCGTTTGGAGGCTCTTGAGCATCGCTGGGTTGCTCCTGTTCCGCACTGCCGCGCTCAGGATCACGTGGTCAATGATAACAAGAAGCGCAAACGTCACAAGATGGTGGATGAACGACGGCTCCTCGTTAAAAGCTGCGATGATCGAATTGGCAGCTCGTCCGATCTCCAACACGGCCTCGGCATCGCCTACTTCCGCCGCACCGTCGATACCAACTCCTAGCGCCTTGATGATCTCTGTGTACGAGTTGAACGAGTACGCCCAGAACTCCCCATCTTCGGCCAAGACGTGCATGATTCGAAGGTCTTGAACCTGGCTTCTGACTTGGAAGAACCACTCTCGTTCGGCTAGGAAAACTGCGCGCTCATTTCGAAGCGGGCCGCGCGTTTCGTACTGTGTCTTCACGGCCTGCGGGATGTTCGATACAACCTCTTCCCACGCCGCAGTGTCGTCCTGAAAGTCGATCCCGTTTTCGGCGCGAAACTCGTCCCACGTCAGCGGCCCGAACATCGCCTCCGCTTCTTGCCGCGCGGCTGGCAGGAGCTTCGCAGCGCGCACGTAATCCGGGTGCTCGCGGTTGGCGTAGAACACCGCGCCGACCGTGACGAGCACAACTGCACCCGCGATGATCGCCAAGACCCTCCACTTCTTCTTCATCTTCGTGTAGATTCTATCACGGCACCGGCACAATCGGGTCGTAGCTGACGATAAGCCCGTACTCCTGGCGGTCGAGGGAGTACCAGATCGAGGCTTCCGTTCCGAGCTGATCCGGCTGCTCCGGTGGAAAGCCGTCGTCAGACTCGTTCACATACCTCGAGTAGATCAAGAATCCACGCGGAGTCTTGCGAAAGATGACGGGATCGCCTCCGAACGGGTCGGCAAAGGAAAGGTCAGCGGGCAACGCCTCTGGCACGTCTGCGTGGTCGGGGTACCGCTCGATCAGCGCAACCGCTGTACGCAAAACGTTATGGTCGAACTCCCACTCGATGTGCGAATCGATGATCACAGAGAACATTGGAAAAGGCGCGATTTCATAGGAGCGGTCGCGGGTGTTTTCGAGGAAGTCGGCGAGCGCAACGATCTCCTTGCGCGTTCCGGGCTCATTTGCCGTGAGCTGCTCAAACAGTACCGTGTACTTGACCAGCACCTCCCAGTATCGCGCCTCTAACGCCGCAGCTGTCCGCCTTCCGGTCTTGCGTTTGCGCGTTGGCCTTTCGCCCGTGATGCGTTCCCAAGCGTCGTACACGATCTTTTGCAGGCGCGGCTCAGGCTTGGCTGCGAAAGAGAATTCTTCGTACTCGTTCAGCGTGTCGTTGATCGCTCGAGGGCTCATCGTCCTGAACCGATTCAGTTCTAGGCTCATGCTTCTCGCCTGGGCGCTCATCACTTCGCGAATGGTCGGTACGTGCATGCGTTCTTTCAGCACCGTGCGAATGCTTTGGAGCACGGCCGGGTTGTCTCTGTTCCGAACGGCAGACTGCAGAATGCCTTGGTTCAAAATGGCGACGAACGCGTAGTTCAGCATTTCGCTGATCAGTGCCGGCTCTTCGTTCAGCGCAGCGATAAAATTGTTTGATGCCCGGCCGATGACCAACACGGCGTCAGCGTCACCCTCGTCCGCCGCGCCGACAATGCCGATCGTCAGCGCTCTGACAATGGTTGAGTATTGAGTAAACGGGAGCTCCCACTCCTCACCTCCCTCCATCAGGATGTGCCTGAAGCGCAATTCTCCAACTTCATTAGCAAATCGATCAAACCACTCCCGTTCTTCCCGGAAAACCGCCTTGTCAGTCCGCCGCGTACTGCGTGAATCAATCTGAGCCTTGACTCTCGTTGGGATCGACGCTGCCACTTCCTCCCACTTCGCTAAGTCGACTTCGCCACTGATCCCGTTCTCGGCGCGGTACTCCTCCCACGTCAGCGGCCCGAACATTGCCTCGGCCTCCAGCCGAGCGGCTGGCAGGAGCTTCGCAGCGCGCACGTAGTCCGGGTGCTCGCGGTTGGCGTAGAACACCGCGCCGACCACGACGAGCGCGACGGCACCCCCGATGATCGCCAAGACCCTCCACTTCTTCTTCATCTTCATGCAGATTCTATCACGGCACCGGCGTGTTCGGGTCGTAGCTGACGATCAGCCCGTAGTCCTTCCGGTCGAATGCAAACGCGAACCTCGCTTCCTCCCCGAGCTGATCCGGATAGTCCACGGGGAAGCCGTCGTCGATCTCATTGGTGAAGCGCGAGTAGATCAAGAAGCCGCGCGCGGTCTTTCGAAAGATGATGGGATCGCCGCCGAACGGGTCAGCGAACGAGAGGTCTGAAGGCAGCGCGTTCGGCACGTCTGCGTGGACAGGGTATCTCTCAATCAACTCTACGGCCGCGCGCAAGGCCGATTCGCCAAAGCCGAATTTGATATGACCGTCGATGAGCAATGAGAAGTATGGAGCAGGCGCGATTTCATACGAGCGGTCGAGGGTGTTTTCCATGAAGGCGGCGAGCGCAACAATCTCCTTGCGCGCGCCGGGCTCATTGGCGACGAGCCTCTCAAACAGTATCGCGTACTCGGCCAGGACTTTCCAGTACCGCGCCTCTAACGCTGCGGCTGTCTGCTTTCCAGTCTGGCGTCTCTCTCCGGAAACGCGCTCCCAAGCGTCGTATAAGAATCTTAGTAGGGGCGGCTCAGTCTTGGCTGTAAGTACGGATCCTGCGTAGTCGTTCAGCCACTCGTTGATCTCGTACGGACTCAGCTTTCTAAGATGCTGCAGATGGATGCTTTTGCTTCTTGCCTCGGCGCTCAGTACTTCGCCTATCGCCGGGATTCTTGGGCGTTCGTCGAGCACGGTGCGGATGCTCTTAAGGACTGCAGGATTGCTCCTGTACTTCACGGCGGATCGCAGAAGGGCGCCGTCGAACATCGCGACCATCGCGTGCGTAATGAGATGGTGTATGACCGCCGGCTCAGCGTCCATCTTAGCTATCATCGAGTTGCTGGCGCGCGCGATCGCCAGCACGGCCTCAGCGTCCCCCTCTTCCGCCGCGCCGAGGATGCCGGTCCACAAGGCCTTGGCGATCTCCCTGCACGGTGAACCGAAGGAGTACTCCGAGAACTCACCATCCGCCATCGGTACGTGCATGACCCGTAGCTCTTCAAGCTGGGAGCCTATCTGATCGAACCAGTCGCGCTCGGCAATGAAAACCGCTCTTTCGGTTCCGGGAGAGGGGTATGTTTCATATAGAGCTTTGACCTTCCTTGGGATGGTCGCTGCGACGTCCTCCCACTTCGACAGATCGTCTTCGACAGTGATCCCGTTCTCAGCGCGGTACTCCTCCCAGGTCAGCGGCCCGAACATCGCCTCGGCTTCCCGCCGCGCGGTAGGAAGGAGCTTAGCAGCGCGCACGTAATCCGCGTGCTCGCGGTTCGAGTAGAACACTACGCCGACCGCGAAAAGCGCGACGACACCCGCGATGATCGCCAAGACCCTCCACTTCTTCTTCTTCACACCTCAATTATACGACGCCAGCCAAGTCCAACCACCGATTGAGACACAATAGAGACAGCAGTGAAGCACGCGAAGACTGCACTGAGCTACACCCTGATGATCGCGCTCGCCGTGTTCCTCATGGCGCCGTTCGTCTGGATGGTGCTGGTCAGCCTGCACGAGAGCCGCACGGCGATCCCGACGCTCGACAACCTCATCCCCGCAAAGTTCCACTGGGAGAACTACACGACGGTGCTGATCCGTTCGGAGATCCCGGTCGGGCGGTTTTTTTTCAACTCGATGTTCGTATCGACGTGCGTGGTGCTGGGCCAGTTGCTCGTGTGCAGTCTCGCGGCGTACGCGTTCGCAAGACTGCGGTTCAAGGGTCGCGATGCGATCTTCATCGCGTTCCTGCTCAGCATGATGTTCGCCGGGCCGGTGACGCAGATTCCGGTCTATCTGATGCTGCGAAACTTCGGCTGGCTCGACACTTATCTCGCGCTGATCGTTCCGGGGGTGAGCAGCGCGTTCGCCATCTTTCTGCTACGGCAGTTCTTCATTCAGATACCGATAGAGCTGGACGAAGCCGCGCGGCTCGACGGGGCAGGCGAGTTCAAGATTTACTGGCGTCTGATCATGCCGATGAGCAAGGCGGCGCTGGCGACCGCGGGCGTGTTCACCTTCATCGGCGTTTGGACCGACTTCTTCTGGCCGCTGCTCGCGACCGACAGCCTCCACATGCGCACGCTCGAGGTCGGGCTGAGTATCTTCAAGAACAGTTACGGCGCGACGAACTGGCCGCTGCAGATGACTGCGGCCGTCATCGTCATGCTTCCGATTCTCGTCGTGTTCGTCGTGCTGCAGCGGTACTTCGTCAAGGGGATCACGATGGGCAGCATCAAGTGACGCGCAGGGTGTCAGACTGAACCCATGCTGCACCCAGGCGACAGGCCTGAGCTGAAGAACTGGCGCGTCGTGTGGCCGGTAACGATCATCTGCGGCACGGCGATGTTCGTGCGCCTGATGTATCACGCGGTGCAGTTCGACAACTGGTCCAACCCTCAGTACAGCGGATTTGCAGATGCGACGTTCGGACTCGTGATTTCGATGGGCATTGCGTTGATCGCCGGGTTCTTCGTACTGGCGAGAGTGCCTCCGGGACGGATTCGCACGCGTGCGCAGATCGCTTCGGCGATCGTTCTTGCGCTGCTGTTGGGCTTCTCGTTCGTCGACGGACTTGAAGTGATCGTTCCGATACTCACCGTGCTCGCGGTTCCGGTCGTTCGCGCATTGCGTTTGATCGTGCTGCTTCCTCCGGGCCGTCAGCTTGCGGGATGGATTGTGATGCCATTGAGCTTTGTAGGTGTCCCGGCGTTGTTGGGCATGTTGCTGCGCGGCATCGCGCTGCCGAACCCGACAGGAGCGTTGATTCTATTCTTTGGGCTAGTAGCCGCAGTGACCGGCGCAATCGGCGTCGCCGTGATCGGACCTGTCTGGCGTCAACGGCCTTGGCCGTCTATCCTGCTCGAGTTTCTAACCGCGCAAGCGCTGACGATCATGTCGTACTGGCTCGTTTCGTCGGCGATCAGCGCTTCCTAAACGGCGATCAGCAGCCCGGTGCCGTACATGATCGCGAGGCCGCACACGAAGCCGTAGTAGTTCTCTGGCAGCGCCAGTTCACGGTTTTCGTCTCGCATCATTGGGCTGACCATGATCGCGTAAACGACCTGGAAGATCGCGCCTGCGGCGACACCGAAGAACACCAGCGCCCAAAAATTGGAGTAGGTGAACCCTCCGATGAGAGTGCCGGCGATCGTCGGCACTCCCGCCAGAGCGCCGAGGCCGACGAGGTGCCTGATCTTGAGCTTTTGTCGGGCGGCAGGAGCGATGATCGCCAGCCCCTCAGTGATGTTGTGCAGCGTGAATCCCAGCACGAGCATCGACGCACTCGCGACTTCGCCCAGAACGTACGCTGAACCGACGGCCAGGCCCTCGCCGATGTTGTGCAAGCCGATGCCGAGCGCGACCATGATGGCGAGGAGCATCTCGGGAGAGCGCTTCCCGTTCGTACCCTTCTTGGCGCTGACCTGGCCGATGATCAACAGCGCGAGGAACACGAGCAGCGCAGAACAGATGAACAGGGTCTTGCCCTGAAATGCGCCGGGTAGCGCTTCGGAGATCTCAAACCCCTCTTCGATCGTGTCGATACCGAGGAACACGAGTAGCCCGACCGTCAGCGCCAAAACGAATCGCATAACTTTGGCCGAGAGAGTCTTGATCACGGGGTACCACAGAAGGCCGAGGCCGACCGGCACTACTCCGATCAGGACACCCAACAGCACGAAGGTCCAGAACGACTTGGCGTTCGGCGTGGGGCTCTCGATCGCAACCGGGATCTCCGAGTCGAACGTGACGCCGTTGCGCGAGATCAGCCGGATGGCGTGCGTCTCCCCCTCGACCCAGTGATACGGAATTGTGATCGTGCCTCGCTGTAGCCGCTTGAGCACGCCATCGGACGGCTCCATTGAGAACTGCCAATAGGCGTCGTCGATCATGACCTGCGCGATGGTCACGGGGTCTGGCCCGCTGTTGATGACGTCAAGCTTGATCTCACCTTTGCTCAGCGTCGTCCACTGGATCGTGATCTCCTCGACATCCGGAACTTCTCCGAGGGTCAGGGCCTCGGGGCCGATTCTCAGAATCCCATAGACCAAGATCGCCAGCGCGGCGATCGGAATGATAGCGAAGAAGAGCCTGTTGATCTTCAACTACAAACTCTCCCGCGCGTCGAACAGCCCCATCCATCCGAGTTCCGCAAATTCGCTTTGGTGCGCGTGGAACATATACATGCCGGGCATTGGGAAGACCATCTCCAGAATTGTTCGCTCGCCCTGGCACAGCATCGTCGTGTCTGTAAAGTAGTCGGGCTCGAGCTTCGTGCCTGTGCGAAACTCGTTGAACAGCGTCGCGTGAATGTGGAACGAGTTGACCGGATCAAACTCTGTGAAGTTGACGACGTATAGCCGCACCAACTCTCCGACTAGAACAGGAATCGGGTGGCGCATATGGTGGTGGGCGACGCTGTTCACCGCGTACACCTCGTTGTCGCCGTCGAAGTTCGTGTCGAAACCGTTCATGCCCATGATGAACTCGCGCGCTGGCGGTCTGCCGCCCGGTGGATCGACGATGAACGTGCCGTACAGCCCCTTGTGGATGTGTCGCTTCAGCGGAAGAGAGTGGCAGTGGTAAAGGTGCAAGCCGAACGGCGCGGCCTCAAACTCGTACACGAACGTCTCGCCAACTTCGACGACTTGATCTGGCATAGAGCCATCCATCGCTGGCGGATGGAAGCCGTGGAAGTGGATCGTGTGAGGGTGCGAGCCGCTGTTGTGGAAGTTCACCCTGATCGTGTCGCCCTCGTTCGCTCGGATCGTCGGTCCCGGCACGCGACCGTTGTAAGTCCAGGCGGGGAAGAAGAGACCGGGTGCGATCTCGATCTCTTTGTCGATCGCGACGAACTCGTATTCGCGCAAGGTCTTTCCGCCGCCCAAAGGCGTCGCCTTTCCCCAGTCGAACTCCGTCAAGTAGGCGTCCGGATCGAGCGTCCCCGACGTGCACTCGCCGACAACGCCCATCTGGTGACCGCCGGAGTGGTCAGTCGCGTCGTCGTTTGCGTGCGAGGCGCGGCTCTTGGTCGGCAACAACCCCGCGAGCGCGACTCCCGCGACGGTGCCGACGCCGGAGAGAACGGTGCGTCTCGTGATCTGTTTCTTGCTCACCTTGTCCGACATCTACGAGTCCTCCTTCAGCGGTGATTGAGCCGTTTGCTTCGGGGGGATCGGTTGGCCGTGGGGGCAGGTTTCCGGATGCCCCATCAGCTCCGCGATCCTGTCCTCGAACTCTTCGCTGATGTGGTGCTCTAAAATTTCCGCCTGTTCGTGCACCTCCTCCTCGGTGAAGCCGAGGTGATCCATCAGGTACCGCTCTAGCAGCCGGTGGTGGCGAATCACCTCCAGCGCCATCGCTTCCCCCTGCGGCGTTAGTCGCGCGCCGTAGTACGGTTTGTGAATCACACACCCGCGCTTGGCCAGAAGCCGCAGCATCTTGCTGACAGCTGGCTGGCTGGAGCCGACAGCTTGAGCAATGCGCTTGGTCGTTGCATCATGTCCGTCGCTCGAAAGCAGATAAATCGCCTTCACGTAATCCTGCACTGCTGGCGTCATGCCAATAGATTAACCTAGGTTCATAAAAGTTGTCAAGGGTTAAGTTTCTTCGCTAGGGAACTTGGGCCTGGTGCGCTACCTCATCCGAGACGCAGGCAGCGAGTTGAAAAATGAACCTGTGATGGCTCCGAGTTGGTTAGGAGAATCGATACAGCCGGATTCTTCTCTTGATCTCGGATGTCGCTTCGATCCCCTGAGTTTTGAGCAGCTCCATGGTGCTCGCGGTCCCATAAAGGGCGCCCCTCGGCAGATCTACGAGCGCAGACTGCGTGATGGACGGCATAGGCTCTTGCTCGACCAGGATCGTCGTGTGAATCAGGGCTGACACGTTGCGGTTTGATTTCAAAATGTCGCGCGCCGATTGCAACGCTTGCAATGGGTTAGGGAAGAGACCGCTTTCATTGCCGCTGTCCAAGTGACCGCCTCGACGCTCGATGAGGTGTCGAACCTGGTCCATCGGCATGCCGTCGAGGCTGAGAACGGTGACGGTCGTTTCTCCGTGGATGGGAGCGGCGACATCGCTGGATGCAGCTATCGAGTTCAGTTCTTCTACTAGCTGTTGCATACGTCTTGACAGAGTTCCGCCGGTGGCAGCCAGCGCCTTCTTCAGGCGGCGCACGTAGAGGATGGCTTTGTCGTACTCGCCGATTCGCGTCAGCCAAGTCACCATGAGCTCAGTAGTGCGCTCGGAATGCGGCTCGACGTCGAGTGCGTCAGCCAGGACTTGCCTTGCCGCGATGTCCTGGCCGTATTGATGTCTCCGCTCGGCTACGTAGATAACCGCCCTTTGATACGACTCGGACGCCTCGATCTGGCGGGGCAAACTCCATGTCGTTCTGACGTTCGACAGTAGCGGGCCGTCGTACAGATCGATCAGCTCCTGCAGGTGCCCTTCCTTGATCGACGGCTCATCTGCGCTGCGCGCACTCTGCTCGGCGGCCTGAAAGTCTAAGAAGTCGATCTGGACGATCCCGGAGTTCAGTCGGATCGTCGATCTCGTGGTCGTGAACAGGTGATCCATGGTGTCACCGAGCAGCGCCAGGCACTTCTTGAGCAGATAGAACGTAACGCTCAAACGGTTCCTTCCCGTGCGATCCTCTCCGTCTGGCCACAACTCTTCAACGAGCCGTTCACGCAGGTGCTGGATGTCAGAGTGGAGCGCAAGGTATGCGAGCAGCTGCCTACAGTGGACAGTCGGAAACTCGGTGATTACCTCCTTGCCGTTGGTGACGGATACTCCGCCGAAAAGATTAATTCGACTGCCTTCAGTCATTGCTTCCCCTTGAGTGCACGGATTTGCTCTCGACTGTATTAAACCTGACACCCGCCTATGATTTGTTCAAAACAGTGTGCGAACCCACACTTTATGGTCTCGCTTCACGCTTCTTTCATATTTGAAGTCCGTAGGATTTGAGATCAACCGCGTGTCACGACAATTTCACCCTCGCGCTCGACGGTTTTTCTTGGAAACGCCTCGCGGCGTCTAGCGTATAATTAGACAGCCCTTTTGGAGATACGACAAATATGAGACTCACAATCGTCCCCGTAGCCACACTTGCTCTGTCCCTGCTCGCCGTTGCAGCCCCGTCCGGCCTGGCCGAAGACGTCAAGGTCAGGCTCAAAGTTGGCGAGACGTACCGTTACGAGACCGAGTCAACCATGATCATGGAAGTGATGGGCGAGCAGGAGGAGATCGACAGCTCCCAGATCGTCGCCTTCAGCGCCCTCTCTGCGAAAGGTGGCTGGACCAAGCTGGAAGCGAAGATCGAAGAGTTTGATATGGATGAGAGTCCGTTTATGGAGGGCGCCGACTTAGACTTCCTCAAGGACGCTGTATTCTCCTTCGAAGTGAACGATCGCGGTCAGACGAGGGAGTTCAAGATGGACTCGGGCGGCGGTGACGACCCGATGATGTCCCAAATCCTTGACAGCATCATGCGGGGTGCCAATTCATTCGGGTTTATGGGGATCAGCCTTCCGAAGGGACCGTTGAAGGTCGGGATGACGTGGACCAAAGAGATCGACGCAGATGTCTTGTTCGGGGAAGCCGGAATGTTCGAGGACGTGGACGGGAAACTTGAAATCGAGAGCGAGATCACTAAGTTTGGAACTGTCGACGGCAGACGCATGATGACGATTGCGTCGATCATGTCCGGCGCGATGTCGATGACGATCATGGGTGGCGACGCGTCGATGGAGATGGAGTCGCAGATCGTGACGCTGATAACGGTCAGCGACGGCCTCGTCTACAGCAGTGAAGCCGAAGGCACAAACTTGATGGAAAGCAGCTTCTTTGAGATGGAGCAGCGGATGTCGTCGAAGACCAAGCGGCTGATGAAGTAGCTGGTTTGAGCGATCAGACTCGGCGCGCTCAACCGTTTCTGCTCAGCGCGGCGAGCCAGCGCACAGACGCGCTACCCCCAGCGCGTCTCGACGGTGTAGACGATCTTCATAACCTCGCCTGCCTTGAGGTCGATGACAAAGTCGACGGTGTGAGAATCGAGCTTGTCGAACTTGTGGCTCGTGCTGCGGAACGACCACTCGGAGAAAAACCTTTCGTAAACGTGAACGGTGGCCGGCTCGTCCTTCCGGTTGCGCAGCTCTATTTCGTACGTCTCCACGGTGCCCGTCCTGCGGTTCCCGAGCCACTGGAACTCTGTCCGGTGCCGCTCTGCAATCACGTCGAATGCGCGGCCAACCGGCAGCGAGATCTCTTCGTTCTTGGGCGTGTGGTCGATCGGTGCCTCGCCCACCAGCTGTAGCGAGTCCGTGCTGTCGCGCTGGAACACCTTGACGATTCCTCGCGGTAGCGGCATTCCGAGATTGCTCGCCTCATCGTTCTTGAATTCGTAGAAGACAAGCGGCTTGATCAGGCCGCGGCCGATGCCGCCCTCCCTGGGCTGCCAGTTGCGGTAGTTTCTCATCGCATCGACGATCAGCTTTCTGCGCACCGGGACATCGAACGCCTCCAGTAGCGAGACCTGTTTCATCTCCCTGTTGCGTACGTCGGTCGGGCGCCCGAGCGTATACAGGTGGTACTCGGAGAACTGCTCCTCTGCAAACCCTCCGCCAGCCCCAGCTCTCATCGTTGCGACGCCTTCGTCAGACATTGGGAGAGCTTTGGGGCCGACCCTGAACACTTCGCCGGCCAACAGCTTCAGCTTCGCGTTCGGGAAAGTCGCGCCGGAGTTGTTCGTCAAAGTCACCCACCCTTTGAGATCGCCGATCGTCCCCTCCTTGTTCAGGCTGAGCACGTAGTCGGCCGTCCACGACATCCCCTGCGTGATGTAGCTCAGCTCGACCGTCTGCGGGCCAGCTCGAATCGAATCGACAAGCCAGATCAGCGTGGGTCTGCTGATCAACCCTTCCGGTATCGTCGACACTTCGATCTCTCCCGACGGGTTGAGGATGATGCGCCCGTCGTCCGTGCGGATCACCATGCCGTTCCAAGTCATGGAAGACCGTCCGCCGCCTTGACTGATCACAGCCGTAGGCGCGCTCAGGAGGATGCCGCTGATTCGCTCCTTCGAGCCGTCCGGCAACACTCGGTTGAAAATGATCTGCTTGCCAACGGCCTTGTTCAAGATCGCCTGCGGGCTGATAAGGTCGTACCGATAGTTCTGCTCGAGGACTGAAAACGAGCCGGAAGAAGAAAGGCTCCTGATCCCAACGCTGTTCGCCTCGATCAGCGCTGCGACGTCTTCGATCGCTACCTCTTGAATGCCAGCTATGAGGTTTAAGGTCCGCTGCTCTTTCACTAACGCAAACCCCTGGTTGTAGATTGTTATCTCGGCGCCCGATGGCGCGACGAAAGCCGACGCGGCGAGCAAGGATGCAACTATGGTCATTTTTCTGTTCCTAAAGTCTGTGTCGAGGGGCTCGGGTTTTGTTCAACCGACCTTTACGCTGCTCTCGTACCGCTCGAACACCTGTCTGATCGACTCCTTTTGACCGTCGTCTAGTTCAACGAGCGGCAGTCGAACTGCCGTGCAGTCGAACCCTTGCAGGCTCAAGAGGTACTTGATCGGCGTGGGACTCGGCGCAGAGAACACCGCCTTGACCAGGTCGATCAGTTGTAGGTTCGTCCGCTTTGCGCCTTCTAGATCGGTCAGCGCAAGTTCAATGACGCGCTTGAGCGTCCGCCCTGCGACGTGCGCCGAGACGCTGACCAGCCCGTGTCCGCCGACCGCCATGATCGGCATGGTCAAGGCGTCGTCACCGCTGTAGACCCGGAATCCATCCGGCTTTCGAGCGCAGACTTCTGTGATCTGAGCGATGCTGCCGCTGGCCTCTTTCACCGCCACGATGTTTGGAATCTCGGCAAGCCGCATCAGCGTCTCCGTCTCCAAATTGATCGCGCTGCGCGGCTGGATGTTATAAAGCATCACCGGTAGGGAGGTCTCAGCAGCGACAGTGGAGAAGTGCGCGAAAAGCCCGCTCTGCCCAGGCTTGCTGTAGTACGGATTGACCAGCATGATGCCGTGCGCGCCGCGCGAGGAGGCCGCCTTCGTCATATGGATAGAGTGGCGCGTGTCGTAGGTGCCGGCGCCGAATACGACCGCTGCCCGATCCCCGACAGCGTCGAGCACGCATGTCAGCAAAGCGAGCTTCTCATCGTCGGAGAGCGTCGGTGATTCGCCTGTAGTCCCGCTGACTACGAGCCCGTCGTTCTGCTGCTCGTCGACCAGGTGCGCGGCGATCCTTGCGGCTTCGTCGAAGTTCACGTTTCCGTTCCGGTCGAACGGAGTGACCATGGCTGTCAAGAGCCTGCCCCAATCTTTCGGACCGTTGAACGCACCCATGTCGAATAGAGTACCGCTAGATCGGATGTGTCGGGCTACGTTCTGACTGTTTCTGCAAACGTCGCGATCCGATCGCACACTTGTTCCGGTGTTGCGCCGAACGATTCGACGATTTCGACTCCGGCATCCAAGTACAGCGGACTGTCGTTGCGCGTGTAGTCGCGGTGGTCGCGCGCTAGGACGTCGAGGACAACTTCTTGCAGAGAGGTGTTGGAACCCTTTTCCTTTAGCTCAAGCCATCGGCGCCTCGCCCTCTCTTCGATGCTCGCAGTCAGAAACACTCTGATGTCTGCTTTCGGCGCGACGACGGTCGTCACATCGCGCCCTTCCAGCACGTAGCCGCCCTCGGAAATGATGCGCTTCTGTTGCTCGACAAGCACCTTGCGAATCGGCGGGAAAACGGAGATTTCGCTGGCGCGCTCGTCGATCTCTGGAGTTCGAATCGCTTCCGAGACGTCTTCGTCGTCGAGGAAGACTCGCTGAGGCGTGCCGGGCGAAAACGATATCTTGATTCTCTCGCCGATCAGCGCGATCTCCTTGGGGTCCGTGACTCTAGCCCTGACCGCGGCCAGCGCCAAGCAGCGGTACATTGCGCCGGTATCGAGCATTGCTAGACCAAGCTTGTCGGCCAAGAGGCGCGCTACTGTCGACTTGCCAGCGCCTGCTGGTCCGTCGATTGCGATGACGATTTTCGGAGATTGCGACATGAGCCTTCGCTGGTTTACCCGGAGAGCGATGTGCGCCGGGGTCAATAGACGGCGATGCTCATCAGATCGCTCTCGAAGTCGGGGTAGCTGGAGCGGACGCTTTCCGCGTTCGTGATCGTCGTGGGCGAGTCGGCGACGAGCCCCGCGACTGCAAACGCCATCGCGATTCGGTGATCGTTCTTCGCGTCGATCCTGGCACCGCGAAGCTGGACTGGACCGTGTACGGCCAAGCCGTCGTCAAACGTCTCGAACTGTGCGCCCATGTCTCGCAAACCGGCTGCTACAGTCGCAATTCGGTCGGACTCCTTGACCCGCAGTTCAGACGCGTCGCGGAAAGTCGTCACACCGTCGCACTGGGTAGCCAGCACGGCCAACACCGGTATCTCGTCGATCAACCGAGGGACTAGAGCGCCAGAAACGTCGAACGCGCGAAGCGGGTTTCCACCCTCGATCAGCAAATCCGCAACCGGCTCGCCGCCTTCGTTTCTTCTTGCGATCTCGCGGACTGTGGCACCTGCGGCCGTCAGCGCGTCGAGGACGCCGGAGCGCGTAGGGTTGACACCGACGTCGCGCAGTGTGACCCGCGCGCCGCTGACCATCGCCGCGGCGCACAGGAAGAACGCCGCGCTCGAAATATCAACGGGCACGTTGATCTCAAACCCGCCCCAACTCTGCCCTCCGGCCATGACCACCGTCGCGTCCTTGCACTTCATCTGAACGCCGAGAGAGGTCATCATGCGCTCGGTGTGGTCTCGGCTAAGGTGCGGCTCCGTTAATCTTGTGGTGCCCGTTGCGTTCGCGCCAGCGAGCAGCAGGCACGTCTTGACCTGTGCGCTGGCGACAGGGCTTTCGTAGTCGATGGCGCGCAATTTTTGTCCTGAGATTCTCAGCGGCGCTGTGTCGCCCTCGATCTGCGCGCCCATCAAGCGGAGTGGTTCGACGATGCGTTTCATCGGACGTTTGCTGAGCGACTCGTCGCCAACGAGCGTCGCCTCGAGGCCGGGCGTACTGGCCAAGACGCCTGCGAGCAGCCTCATCGTAGTACCGGAGTTCTCGCAATCGAGATTCTGCTCCGGGTTTTTTAAGCCAGGTGGCGCTGTGATCAAGATTCGGTCCGGCTCCATCTCCACTATTGCGCCAAGCTGCTCCAGTATTTTCGCCGTCGCGTGAGTGTCGTCCGCGCGGAGTGGATTGCGAACGACCGACTTGCTGCCGGGGCGCGCCATCGCCGCGAGGATGAGCGCACGGTGCGTGATCGACTTGTTGCTCGCGGATCGCAGGTCGCCGACCAGCGAGGCGACGCGAGAGACCTTAATCTCCAATGCCGAACTCATCGCCTGGTCTGAAGCTGTACGGCGGCACAATCATTTCTCTATTTCAGCCAACTTGGCGTACGCTTCTTTGTAGTACTTCTGAAATCCTGCGAGATCGCCGCTTTGTAGCGCAGCCTCTGCTCGATCCATCAGAGCCAACGCCTCGCCAACTTGCGGCGGGATCACCACGTCCCGACCTGGAACGCCTGGATCCGGCCGCTCAAGAACTTGGCCTTCGCCAGTTCCCTCGTCTGCCTGCATAACTTCTACGGGGCCGCCTACATCGCCGAAGAGCAGCTTCAAGGCTTCTTCGTAAGTGTCCGCGACGACGACTTTCTCCTGCAAAGCTAAGATGACCTTCTTCAGCTCTGGGATCGGGTGCGAGCGGGATTCCAAGAACAGCGGCTCCACGTACATGACGCTGGAGCCGATCGGCACGACGAGCAGGTTGCCCGGCACGAGCCGTGACTGATCGTTGTTGAACTGCCGGTTGATGTCCGCGATGACCGGGTCTTGGTCAAACCGCGCCTCCATCTGCATCGGCCCCATGGTCTGCGAATTGGGGGGGAACTTGTAAAGAACGAGCTTGCCGTAATCAGCCGGATCGCACCGCGCCGCGATCCATCCGATCAAGTTGTCCTTGCCCACCGGCGAGAACGGCATGATCAGCATGAACTCGTCCTTGTCTTCGCCTGGCAGCCTGTTCTGAACGTAGTACGGTTTGATCTGCGTGTTGTCGCGACCGAGCCCAACTTCCATCGGAATCTTCCAGGCGTCGTTGCCCCTCAAGAACCGGTCCGGATCGGTTACGTGGTACTGGGTCAGGACCTGGCACTGCGCGAGGAACAGATCTTCTGCGTATCTGAAGTGCTCGACCAATTCGCGAGGCGCATCGGAGAACGGCTTGATCAGTTTCGGAAATATCTTCCGGTAGGTGTTCAAGATCGGCTCGTCTTCCAAGATCGCATACGCGATCATCTCCCCGTCGTACGCGTCGATCACGACCTTGACCGAATTTCGCATATAGTTCAGTACGCCCTGTGGCGTCGCGTGAAGGCTGCTGTACGGAATCCTGTTCGATACCGAGTACGCATCGAGAATCCACTTGATCCTGCCGTCCAAGACGACAATGTACGGGTCTTGGTCGAACGCAAACATCGGATAGACGAGCGACGCCCGATCAACGATATCGCGCCGATACAGGATTCGTGTTTCGTCGGACATATCGACGTTGAACAGGTTGATGAGATCGCCAAACTTTCCACTATAAGCGAGCTTTGCAAGCGTTCCGGTGACCGGCACACCCCGTCCGCCTGCGTATTCATGCGTGCTCTCCTTGTCCCCTTCTAGGGGGAAGTCGAACTCCTCTTGGGACGAAGGCACGAGCACATACCGTTCCCGCTCGTGCGAGCCGGCGGGGTAGTGGCTGAAGTACATCCTGTGCTGGTCGAGATCTATGCCGACGGTTGTCTCCGGTGGGATATCCTTGATCCAGAAGTTGGGCAATCCGTCCGACGACTCGTTGACCGGGGCCATTGTGACTCCGTAGCCGTGCGTGTACACCTGCACAAAGTTCATCCAACTCTTAGAATCTGTGGGTAAGCCCGCAACTAGGAAGTCCCGCGGCGCGAGCATCACCATGCGCTGCACGCCGTCGATCATGTACCGATCGATATCGACGTCATTGAAAGCGTAATACCCTTTCAGAGTTTGCCGCTCGTTCAGAATTTTCTGCATGATCGTTGGATCCCAGAGGCGCATCCCGGCCAGCGTGCTCTGTGCATCCCTGATTTCGACCGCAGTCGGCGCTGACTGCACATCGAAGTTGCGCACATCGATCTGTCCCAACCCCCACGCAAATCTGGTCTCCGCGATCGCGTACTCCGCATACGGCTTCTCGACTGTCAGCCGCTTTGCTACGTTGAACTTCGTGACGACGGCAGGGTAGACGCCCAAACCGAGCATGCCGAGAACCAGCAGGGCAGGGAAGCCGACGGACAGCGCCTTCCACGGTTTCCCGAATTTTCCGTTGAGGATCGTCATCAAGCCAACGACGACGGTGGCGATGCCGAGCGCCGCCCGGATCACGATCGTCTTAGTTTCTGCAAATCCGGGGCCGGTGAACTGCTCGCTGGCAGAGACCCCGATTTCGTACCGCGAGAAGAACATCCTGATTCCAAACGCGATCAAGAACAGACCGGCGAGCAGGCTGGCGTGAGGAATCAGCGTGCTCTGGGTCAGGCGCACCTTGGCAACCCTCGCCAGAAACTGATTCAGCAGATATGTGCCAACGGTCACGAGGAGCGTTGCGACGATGATCGAGACGGCGACGCTGAGCATAGTCAGCACCCACGGAAGACGGAAGACGAAGAAGCTGAGGTCTTTGCCGAAGATCGGATCGAGTCTGTCAAAAAGGACGCCCTCTGTGAAAAACCAGTACTCAGTGTAAGCTGCGGAGAGAGTCGTGCCGACGCCCATCGCAACTATCGCCGCTACGGCGACGCCGAGAAGCTTTCCGAACTTCTGTAGGACCGACAGCACGTTCGCGGCCATCTTCTCGTCCTGACCTTGCGGCACGTCATCGAACACGACGTCTGTTTTCAGCGCCAGCCGCATGTTGAAGTAGATGAAAAGGAACGCTGCGACGAATCCGATCAGCCACAGCGAGACCTGCGTCTGCATCGTCTTGGTGAAGATCTCCGGTCTGAGCGCGTCGTGCTTGAACCACAGGTAGTCGGTGTAAAAATCGATCAGCGTGCTGCTGAACGCAAACAGCAGCAGGAGGATGGGAAGGACGATGAGCCACCCCACGACCCTCTTCCTATTGTGCTTGGCTCCAAGGCCTTCGATGCTGAGGAATCCGCTGTCTGACATGTTTCGCTACCAGTGTGCCTTATCTTGGCTTACGATGCTGGGGCGAGCTACGATTCAATGCCAGCGGCCGTAACCCAGGCGGGTAGCCTGCATCCATGGTGCGAGGGCTGAGTCTGTTGATGGCAGTTGCAGCGAGCGCAGGCGCGTTTGCCGCCGGAACGCACGAGCAGAGCGAAGCGCGAACGACCGAGCGACTCTGGTACCGGCAGCCCGCGCGGTCGTGGGTTGAGGCGCTGCCGGTCGGAAACGGACACCTGGGCGCAATGGTGTTCGGCGGCGTGTTCGCTGAGCGCATTCAGCTGAACGTCGATTCGCTCTGGGCAGGCCCTCCGTACCCCGAAGTGAAGGCTGGCGCCGCTGGGATCGTGTCCCGAGCGAGGCGGCTCTACTTCGACGGCAAGCTCGACGAGGCGCAAGCGTTGATCGGCGACGAGCTGTTGCCGGCAAGGATTTCTCCGAGAAGCCACCAGACGCTCGGCGACGTCAACTTGAAGTTTCTGTACCGCAATGGGATCGGACCGATGCCAGACTTCGTCATCGACCGGTGGCTGCGAGGGCCTGACCACTCGTCCGTCGTCGACGAGGAGTTGCTGCCAGGTTTCGACGACTCGGACTTTACGCCGGTGAGCGAAGCTGGGCTCGACGTGAAAGAGAGCACAACGGTCACGTTCCGAGGCAAGTTCTTCCTCACTCGAGAACAGGCGGAGCGGTTGTCGATGCTCAACATGAGCCCGATCGACGATCGTTCGATCATCCGCATCAACGGCAGGCTCGTCGGGCGCACGACGGTTTGGAATCAGCCGAGCGAACTTCGCACTCGGTCCATGCTGCGAACGGGTGAGAACGTCATCGCTGTCGCCGTGACGAACGTCGGAGGAGCGGGTGCGATGGCGGACTCGGTGGTTCTCGCAGAGCTGTTCGTGCCCAACGACTACATTCGAGATCTGAACCTCAGCACAGGGGTGGCAACGACGAGCTTTACGGTAGCCGGGATTCGGTACCGGCGGCAGGTGATCTCTTCGTACCCCAATCGAACGCTGGCAATTCATATTAATTCGAGCCGCCGAGCCGCAGTCTCTATCGACATCGATATTGGGCGCAGCGGCGCATACGTTCGTGGGAGCGGGTCGAGGTGGCTCGTCATGACGGGCTCAGCCGAGCACTCGGGCCGGCACCAGGGCGTGAAGTTCGCGACGATTCTCGACGTACAGGCCCACGGCGGTTCGATCCGCCGTGTAGCCGCGACCATCTCGGTCAGAGATGCTGACTCCGTCACTATTTACGTTGCAGCGGCGACGGACTATAACATGGCCACGCCGTCTCAGCCCCTGGAACAAAACCTAGAGATCGTTTGCGAGGAGCGAATTGGCGCGGCGCGGAGTGCAGGTTGGGCAAAGGTTCTATCTGAATCCATAGCCGATCACTTCAACTACTTCGGGCGCACGAAGATATCGATCGGCGAGGGGCTGTTGGACGAGCTGCCGACCGACGTAAGGCTGCGTCAGGTGCGCGGCGGCACCTCCGACCCGGGGCTGGCCGCGCTCTACTTTCAGTACGGACGCTACCTCCTCATCGCCTCGTCGAGACCCGGCAGCATGCCCGCGAATCTTCAGGGACTTTGGAACGAACATTACGAGGCGCCGTGGAACGCGGACTATCACATCAACATCAATCTGCAGATGAACTACTGGCCAGCCGAGGTAGCGAACCTGGCGGATTTGCACGAGCCGTTCTTTTGGCTTGTCGAAGGTTTGGTGCCGTCCGGTCGACAGTTGGCAACGAGACTGGGCGCTCGGGGGGTCGTGACCGGCCACACGACCGACGCGTGGCTGTGGAGCTCGATGCAGGGGCAGCCTCTTTGGGGGATGTGGACCGTCGGGTTCGCTTGGTGCACCGCTCACTTTATGGAGCACTACCGGTTTTCAGGCGACGAGGGTTTCTTGCAAGATCGTGCCTGGCCTGTGCTAGAGGAGGCGTCTCTGTTCTTCTTGGACTGGCTCGTGGAAGACCCGAACACCGGGCTGCTCGTGTCAGGTCCGACCACGTCGCCGGAGAACAGCTTCATTTGGAACGGCAAGCGGCTATCGCTGACCATGGGGCCGACGATGGATCAGCAGATCATCGCCGAAACGTTCGACAACACGCTGGAGGCTGCAGCGATTCTCCACATCGAGACGCCGTTCGTCGAGCAGGTCGCCAACGCGCGGAAGCTCCTCTTGGGATCGCGCATCGGAGAGGACGGCCGTCTGCTCGAGTGGCCCGAGCCATTCGAAGAAGCCGAGCCTGGGCACCGACATATGTCGCATCTGTACGGCCTGCATCCCGGCCATCTGTTCGGCCCTTTCCTGCGCCCCGATCTGGCAGCGGCAGCCCGGAAGTCGCTTGAGTTCCGACTGGAAAACGGCGGCGGGCACACCGGTTGGAGCCGTGCTTGGATCGTCAACTTCTGGGCGCGGTTCTTGGACGGTGATCAGGCGGGGGAGAATCTGACTCAGCTGTTTGCCAAGTCCACGCACCCAAACCTGTTCGACAATCACCCTCCGTTCCAGATCGACGGCAACTTCGGCGGGGCGGCCGGAATCGCAGAAATGTTGTTGCAGAGCCACACCGGGGCGATCCACATCCTGCCGGCTCTTCCGTCAAAGTGGCTACAGGGCGAGGTGATCGGACTGCGCGCGCGAGGCGGCTTCGAGGTCGATATCAATTGGGATCAGGGCCGTCTCGAGTGGGTCCGCATCAGGGCGGTCACGGGAAACGGTACATGCGTCGTGCGCCTGCCTTCGGGCCAGATACCGACCATCGTTAGCATTTCACAGCATGGAGTGGAGTTCGAGCGAGACCAGGACACGATCTGGTTCGACATCGAGCCGGGCGAATCGGCCCTGATACTGTTCCCGTAGTTGCGGCTGATGAAACGTCGTTTGCTTCGTTGGCGCCTCATGGTTGCCAGGTCGATCAGACGACGACTAGGGGACGCCCCTCGAACACCAGGCGACCGGTGTCCCGGGCCGTCTTCTGGCGGTTTCGGGCCATGAATTGGTGGCTTTTTCACGTGAATTGGAGGCTCCAGGCCGTACTCCAGCACCTCCAGCACATACCGCAGGGAGCTGTCGCAGTCCCGGCCAGCATTCTGAAATGGCACTGAAGTGGGCTACCGAATGGTCGGTATAGCTCAAGTCGCGGCGATAGCTGACCGAGAATCTACTAGAGCCCATAGCGGGGAGCCCAAGGAAGTTGGTGAACGACCACCCGGCAGCAAGAGATCGACGGAGCAAGAAGCGCGGCGCAAGTCCGGTCCCCGGAATTGCACTTACCGTCGCGGTCTGTTACGCCTTGTTTGCAGGGCTGTGGGAGACCTACGCTGACGATCTGATCGCATCGTTTATCGGTAGCAGTGCCGAAATTGAAAGCCTGCGATTGATCAAGAGCTTGCTATTCATCGGGTTCACCGGTATTGCGGTCTACGTTGCCGCTCGCCTAACGATCTCGCGTGTGTACAAGGCGGACGTCAGAGCGATTTCGTCAGAGGAAGAGGTGCTGAGGCGCCTCGGCCAGGCCGCCGAGTGGCGCGACGACGAAACAGGCGACCACACGCTCAGGGTCGGAGAGTACTGTGCAGCGATCGCATCCGGTCTTGGCTGGACCCAGTGCCGTTGTGAGATGGTGCGAAAGGCCGGGATTCTCCACGATGTCGGAAAGATAGGCATTCCAGATTCAGTGATGATGAAGCCGGGATTGTTCGAAGACAGCGATCGCAAGATGATGATGGCGCACACGCTGTTGGGGGCCGACCTCCTGATCGGCTCGGACTCGCCGATGCTGCAAATGGCCTGTAGAATCGCGGCAAGCCACCATGAAAGGTGGGACGGAAAGGGGTATCCGTACGGCCACAAGGGCGAAAACATTCCGATTGAGGGAAGAATCGCCGCCGTCGCCGACGTGTTCGACGCGCTTACGTCGCGCCGCCGCTATAAGCAGGCATGGTCCTTCGAGAAATCAGTACTGGAGATCGAGTCTCTAGCCTGCACCCACTTCGATCCAGCCGTCGTCGCGGCCTTCGGGCGATCGTTGGGGGAGATAAGGATCGTCTACGATCGGTACAAAGGCACGGGCAGAAAGCTAGGCGTCAGTCGCGCGGCCTGAGTTTCGTCAGGTACGGCCCTACTCGGTCCCGTACAACCGGTCGCCGTAATCTCCCAGGCCGGGCAGGATGTACTTCTGGTCGTTGAGTTCTCGGTCCACTGCAGCAGTATAGATGGGGACGTCCGGGTGATCTTCGACCAGCCGATCTACACCCTCCGGGGCTGCGACGACGCACACCATCACGATCTGTTCCGCACCGTGAGCCTTGAGCAGCGAGATCGCTTGCGACGCCGACCCGCCGGTGGCCAACATCGGATCGCAGCAAAGCGTGAATCGACCGCTCAGCGGCGGCAGTTTACAGTAGTAGCTGTGCGCGATCGCGGTGTCGTGGGCGCGCTCCAAGCCGACGTACCCGACCGCCACTTTTGGGAACAGTCGGAGTGCGGGATCGAGCATGGACATTCCCGCGCGCAGGATCGGCACGACCGCGAGGCTTTGCCCGATCCGAGGCCCGTCTGTACTCTCCAGCGGCGTGCTGACCGAGCCTTCTCTCAGGCTGACCTCGCGGGTCGCCTCCAAGATGAGAATCGTCGAGAGCGTGTGCGCAAGTCGACGGAACTGGTCGGGCGGCGTCTCCCTGTCTCGGAGGCCCGTCAAGAGATGCCGCGCCAGAGGGTGATCGACCACGTGCAGTGACATGTCTAAATGCTACATGAAATTGAACGCTGCCGGGTATCGTTAAGACCCTAATATGACCGACCGACCGCCGATTGCCGCAGTTGTCCTCGCGGCAGGCAAGGGCACCCGGATGAAGTCTGAATTGCCAAAGGGCTTGCACCAAGTGTGCGGTCTGCCCTTGGTCGAACACGTTGGGAGGGCGTTGAAGGGGGCGGGTGTCGAACGCCCGGTCGTGGTCGTCGGCTACGGCGCCGATGAGATGCAGAGGGCGCTCGGAACTTCATACGAGTTCGTGATCCAGAGCGAGCAGCTAGGCACCGGGCACGCCGTTATGGCTTCGAGAGACGCCTTGGAGCGGGTCACAGGCCAAGTACTGGTCGTCCCAGGCGACACCCCGCTGATCACGTCGGAATCCCTTATCGAGTTGGTCGAGCGCCACAGGACGAGCGAGGCCTCGTTGACGATGGTCACCTGTTCCGTTGCCGACGCCACCGGTTACGGGAGAATTGTACGGGACTCAACAGGGGATATCGTTGCAATAGTCGAACACAAGGATTGCACTGCCGAGCAGCTCAATATCACTGAAATCAACGCTGCGGTCTACTGCTTCGATTGCGCAAAGCTGCTCGATGTGCTGCCTGGCCTGCAAAGCGACAACGTGCAGGGCGAGTACTACTTGACCGATGTGGTTCGCGCGTTTTCGAGCAAGGGCCATCGAATCGCTAGCATAAGCGGCGACAGTTCCGAGTTTGCCGGTGTGAACGATAGATGGCATCTGGCTCTAGCGAACGAATCAATGCAGCTGCGGATTCTGGCCTCACTTGCCGCTTCAGGCGTGACGATCGCCGATCCGCGCTCGACGTCGATCGAGGCTGACGTGGAGGTCGAGCTGGATGTGACGATCGGGCCCTGCACGGTGATCGCTGGCGGCACGAGAATCGCCAAAGGCACTGTGATCGGTCCGAACTGCTGGATCAAGGACTCGGTGATAGGCGCTGACTGCCGGGTCGTCATGAGCCATTTGGATCAAGTGACGCTCGCCGACGAGGTTCGGTGTGGCCCGTTTGCGAACATCCGACCTGGCACCAAGCTTGGCAAGCGGGCCAAGGTCGGCAACTTCGTCGAAGTCAAGAACTCTACTTTTGGAACCGCTGCGTTCGCCTCTCATCTGGCGTACGTCGGCGATGCCGAAATCGGCGACGGCGTCAACATAGGCGCTGGTACTATAACGTGCAACTACGATGGGTTCGTCAAGCACCGCACGTTCATCGGCGCTGGTGCCTTTGTGGGCTCGAATTCAACGTTGATCGCCCCTATCAACATTGGCGCGGGAGCTATCGTGGCAGCGGGCAGTGTCATATCGGAAGACGTACCGGCCGACGCGCTCGCGATAGGTCGGTCGAGGCAGGAGCTGAAAGAGCAATGGGCCAAGTCATGGCGGAAACGGAAAACGGCACAATCATAAACCCGGACCTCTCGGGCATGCTGCTGTTCGCGGGCAACGCGAACAAGGAGCTGGGCCAGAGGGTTGCGGACTACCTAGCGATCGAGAACGGTCGGATCACCTCAACGAAGTTCAGCGACGGAGAAATACGCGTGATGGTAAATCAGAGCGCGCGCGGCAAGGAGGTGTTCATCCTCCAACCGACCTGCGCGCCGGCCAACGACACGCTGATGGAGCTGTTGATCATGCTCGACGCGTTCCGCAGAGCGTCTGCGCTCAAGATCAACGTCGTGATGCCGTACTACGGGTACGCGCGCCAAGACAAGAAAATCAAGCCCAGAGAGCCGGTCGCGGCGAGGCTCGTCGCCGATCTGATCGAGGGAGCCGGGGCGGATCGCGTGGTAGCGGTCGATCTCCACGCCGAGCAGATCCAGGGGTTCTTCAACATCCCAGTGGACCATTTGTACGGAGGTCCGATCATCGGTCGCTACCTGATCGAGCAGGGGTACCGCGAAGATGAAGACGTGGTCGTGGTCTCGCCAGACGTCGGCGGCGTCGGTCGCGCGAGGAGCCTTGCTGAGATGCTGGCTTCTCCATTGGTCATTCTCGCAAAGAGGCGCCCTGAGCCGAATCAGATCAAAGTAGTCGAGGTCATCGGCGATGTCAAGGGCAAGCGCTGCATCATGATCGACGACATGATCGACACGGGCCGTTCCGTCGTAATCGGTGCCGAGGCGATCTTTGAGGCCGGCGCCATCGAAGTGATGGCGTGCTGTACTCACGCAGTATTCAGCGGCAACGCGCCGCAGCTGTTGCAGGACAGCATCGTGAGCAAAGTCGTAACGATGGACACTGTTCCGCTGCCGGCCGAAAAGCAGTTCTCGAAGCTCACGGTTTTGCCGATCGCGCCGCTTCTCGGCGAAGCGATCAAGCGCATACACCTGAATCGCTCCGTGAGCACGCTGTTCGACGACTGGCGATAAGGTTCGGATCGTTGGCGGATCAATCGGACCCGACAGAGAGCGCTGAGGCAGCTGATGGCGATCAGCTGGAGTGGAAGATCTGCCTCGGCGACGCCGATCCCAAGCGCAGGATCGTCGTACTGTTGTTCGCGCTCGCCGCTGGCATCGTCGGTACGCTCCTCATTAGCTTCTGGCTCGGGCTGATCGGGTTTGCGGCGATCCTGCTCTCAACCTCAGAGATGTTCCTGCCCCTCTCCTACAGGCTCAACGCACGTACAGCGCGAGTCAAGAACGGCTTGAGCGTGACTGAAATCGCTTGGGAAGACGTTAAGAGAGTTCTGCCCGTCAGCGACGGAATCAAGCTGTCGCCGCTGAAGAATCCGTCACGACTTGACGCTTTTCGCGGCGTTTATTTGCGATTTGCCGACAACGAGGACGAAGTATCAGGCAAAATACGCCAGTTCTGGAATGGAGATACAAACGTTCTGGGCGGACGATCTGAGCGATCAGGACGAAGCGAGGATGCTGACGGCTCTTGCGACGAAGATCCGGAAGCGGAAGCTTGAGTCGGTCGCGATCTTGTTCTTGGAGATGCATAAACCGGTGTCCCGGCTGGCAGGCAACGCCCTCGTCGTGTTTTCTCCGTTTGTTGCGCCGTTTGTCGGGTTTCAAAACGTCAATGACTATAGTCGGCTTCTTATGAAGTCGGGCGCGATCGAAAAACTGATCCTTCGACTGGAGGAAGTGGAAGAGCCGGAGCAAGAGGCGGATTCTGAGCAGTCGGATCAGGAGGACAATACGCCGTAATGCAGTACTTGGGAACAGGCTGGACTCACATCGCGTTCACCATGCTGCTCGTATTCTTTGTCCTCTTCAACATTTGGAGGGCAAAAGGCAAGGAGAACATGTTCGTGCGCCGCATCCCGGGCTTGAGCGCAATCGACGACGCCATTGGACGCGCGACGGAGATGGGCAGGCCGATCTTGATGGTGCCCGGCATCGGTTTCCTGAACGCAGTTTCGGTGCAGGCGATCAACATCTTCGCCCAGGTGGCCAAGAGCGCTGCGCAGTTCGGCACGCCGATCAGGCTTTGTTGCGCAGACGCCGCCGTTTTCACGCTAGCCCAAGAGATAATTCGCGACGTTTATCAGACCCTCGGCTTGCAGGATCGGTACGAGACAGATTACGTGCGGTTCATTAGCGACCGCCAGTTCGCGTTCGCCGCAGGCGTCTCAGGCATCATCCACCGAGAGAAGTGCGCCGCCACATTTTTCCTCGGCGAGTTCTATGCGGAGTCGCTGATCTTCGCCGAGACGGCAAACAGCGTTGGGGCGATCCAGATCGCTGGTTCGACGCAGACCGTTCAAACTCCGTTCTTCATCGCAGCTTGCGACTACGTGCTGATCGGCGACGAGTTTTATGCGGCCAGCGCGTATCTCACGCGCGAGCCGGTCTTGGTCGGTTCGCTCGTGGGTCAGGATTGGTCGAAGATGGTGGTCGTGTTCATGATATTTTCTGGCCTTTTTTGGCACTCGGTCGAGCTCAACCAGTACACCGAACGGACGAGGGAGAACTCTGGCGAGTCCGCTGTGTGGAAAGACTTACCCGAGCGCAGAAAGAAACAGTCCGTAGATACGACGCTGTACGGGCTGTTCAATCCGTTCATCGATCCTGAAACGCTCGTGATCGAGAGGGAACAGAGGCCGGATGGCGAAGAGGACGGTGACGGCGAGTGATGCAGTTGCTAGCCCAAACGCCGCCGGATGAGAACTTCTGGGGCAGAGAGCCGGGAACCCACGTATGGATTGCGCTCGCCAGCGTGCTGATAATCGGGTTCGCACTGGTGTTACTGCTTATGCGCACGCCTACGCGCCTGCGAAAGTGGGTGATCGGGTTTTTCACGTTCATCGCCGGGTTCTTCTTCGTTTTCAAATACCTCTGGCCAGAGCCGATCGCTCGAGGGGAAAACGATCTTCCGGCAAACGCGGTTGAGAGAGTCGGATTTCTGATCATTGACGCGACTCCGCAAGTCGCGAGCATCGCACAAATCGTCACGGTGTTCCTTCTGGGGCTTGGAATTTTCTCGCTAGTGCGAATCCACGTCGTGAAGCTCGCCAAGAAGCAGAAAGATTCGGTGTTCAGCCTGTTGTTGCTGGTCAGTCTCGTCACGATGGTCATCGTCGGGTATTGGGATTGGACGATCAGACAGTTCCACGATCCACGGGGACAACTGGAAGACCCTGCAAATTGGGGTTTTATAAACTACGCTTCGGACATGCTTTTCGACGGTTTGATCCAGCAGATGGACGCAGCCATGTTCTCGATGATCGCGTTCTTCATCTTGAGCGCCGCGTACCGCGCGTTCAGAATCCGATCCATTGAATCCACAGTCATGATGGCGAGCGCTCTAATCATGATCATCAGCCTCATGGGCTACGTTGATTTCCTGTGGAACAGCGGGATCGACAGCATGATCAGCGACGGCGGTGACGTCGACCTGAATCACTGGGCTAACAATCTGCGGCTCAGCGAGATATCCAATTGGGTGAAGAGCTATATGCAGATACCCAGCCTGCGCGCTCTCGACTTCGGAGTAGGTCTCGGCGCGCTGGCGATGGGTTTGAGAATCTGGCTTGGACTTGAGAAAGGAGGCCTGTCGGCGTGACGGACGATAAGCGGACTTTCTGGGACAAGATGGAGAAGGTAGATCGTCGGTGGCTTTACCTCATTCTGCTTGTGGTGACCTCGGCCGGTCTCTTCATTCCGGCGGAGATTCCTGTGAAGCCAGACAAGACTTCGTTGGACTTGTACATTGCGTTAACCGAGGTGCCGACGGACAAGGTGATCCTTGTCCAGTCCGATTGGACGAACTCGACGCGCGGAGAGAACGCAGGGCACTTCGAGGCGTTGCTTCGGTACATGATGGCGACTGATCGCAAGTTCGTCGTCTACTCCTACGCCGATCCTCAGGCACCTCAGGTATCGCGAGACGCGCTCAGGCGAATCATCCAAGAGCGCGTAGATGCAAACTTGAAGGAGTACAAGCACGGCGTAGACTACTTGGTCATCGGGTACTTCCCGAACGCTGAAGCTCAAACGTTCGCTATGGCGACGAACCTCAGAACCGCTTGGGGGGCGCGCAAATACAGGGACGCTACCGGCCAGGATAGATCGATATTCGACTCGCCGATCCTCGCGGACGTGTATGACGTCACCGACGCTGGGTTTCTCATGATCGTGACGGCGTCGAACACGATCGACGTCGCAGTTGAACGACTTTCGGACAAGAACATTCTGATCGGGTGCATGTGTACCGGAGTCGTGGGGCCGCAGGTGCTTCCGTACCACCAAGCGGGTCAGGTGATAGGCATAGCTATCGGACTAAAGGGAGTTTACGACTTCGAATACATGATGAAGTACGGGGTCAACGCCAAGGACAGCGATGGCATAACGAAAGTCACTCACGATGACCCCGCCATAGAAATCCCAGCAATCACGGTGGGCGAGACGTTTGGTAGGGGCAACGCCTACTATGCGACGATGCACATAGCGCTGGCTCTCTTGGTTCTAGCCGTACTAGTCGGAAACATCGGCATGGCGGTCAATCGAAGAAGGAGGAAATCGTAAATGAACGAGTCGTTCCTTTGGTGGAAACTCACTGCTGGCGTGCTCGCAACGATCGGACTGTACAGCATTTTGTATCGTGAGACCAAGCTGTACCGGCTGACTGAGCACATCTTCCTCGGGCTGGCCGCCGGCTTCTCCATTGTTGCGCTTTGGAAAGACGTGCTGTACGAGGAGTGGTGGAGCAAGATGACGGGCAGCTGGGCAGCCGTGGAAGAAGGTTCCACGGCGGCACCAGCGATCGAGACATTGGGCTACTGGCCGTTCATGTTCCTGCTGCCGATTGGGTTGATGGGGTACTTCGTCTTCACCAAGAAGTACAACTGGCTGAGCCGGATACCGATTGGGATCATTCTCGGATTCTGGTCGGGCCAACAGGTTTCAGTCTGGTGGACCAGGTGGGGACCGCAGATTCACAGCTCAATGTTGCCGATCTTTCCGACGACATGGGATTCGTTTACGGTGCCATCCACGGCTGGCATGACCCCCGACGAAGCGCTGGTAGTGTCTCAACAGCTGTACTTGAGCCAGGCGATCTCGAACGCCGTGTTCGTTATTACACTGCTAGCTGCGCTGAGCTACTTCTTCTTCAGCTTCGAGATGAAGAGCAAGTTCCTCCTGTCGACGAACACCTTGGGCCGCTGGCTGCTGATGATCGGCTTCGGGGCGATTTTCGGCTCCACCGTCATGGCGAGGTTCTCGCTCGAGATCGACCGGATGGCGTACATCTGGCTCGAGTGGCTCGATCAGACAAAGGTCATATTCTTCGGCGGGTAGTTGTCCCAGACCACGCTTACCGGCATCGTCTTGCGCCGCACCGACAGCGGCGAGTCTGATCGGCGGCTGACGGTTCTTACTTTCGAGATTGGCAAAGTCGATCTCATCGCCAAAGGCGCGCGAAAGGCCGGTTCTCGCTTGGCTGGCGTCAGCGAACCGCTCGTTCTTGCGCAGTTCCACGTTGCTGCAGGAAAACACAGGAGATTCGTTACGCAGGCGCAGGCGGCGACCGGGCACCCGGCACTGAGGCGCGATTACGACCGCCTCACCGCAGCGCTAGCGACGGTCGAACTCGTAGCTGAGCTTTTGCCGTACGAGGCCGAATCGCAGGAGGTCTTCGAAACCCTCAAGACAGCGCTGGCGTGCCTTGAAGCTGCTGATCGGTGGCAGCCTGCGCTTGCCTGGTTCTTGTCCCGAGTCTTGGCTATGGAAGGCCAGATGCCCGACTGGCAAGTGTGCGCCACGTCGGATCGACAGCTCAGCGGCGACGAGATATCTGTTTCGCCGGTTGCTGGCGGGGCGATCGCGCCGAACCTGGCGGCCCAGACGCCGGACTGCTTTACGGTGGACAGGAAGAGCCTCATCGGGATTGAGAGAATCGCAGAATTAGAGGTGCCGCCGGGGAATTTGCGCCGATCCAGCGAGTGCATCACGGTTTTGTTCGAGTTCTGGCGCGCGGCACTCGACCGCCGGTTGCCGACCCTACGGACCGTTGTGGAGGGACTGGCTGTCGATGACGAGTAGAATGCAGTTGCTATGCGGGCTTTGCATCATGTGTTCCTCGTCATCGTCGTAACCGCGCTAGCGGCGTCCAACGGTGGCTGCGGATTTTCAAAACGACAGGCGGAGCGACAGGCTGACACGTTCCGTTATCCGATCATCACGACCCCGACGTCGTTCGATCCGGGCAACGTGCAGGACGGCGACACGCTTGACCTCCTTCAGCAGATTTACGAAGGGCTTGTCACGTGGGACACGAATAGCAGGGTCACCGGCGCGATCGCCGAGAGCTGGGAGAGTGCAGACGGAATAGTTTGGACCTTTCATCTCAAGGAGGGCGTGACGTTCCACAACGGTCGAGAAGTCGAGGCCTCGGACGTCAAGTGGTCGATTGAGCGGGCTTGCCGCTCTGGAGTGCAGTCCGTAACGATCGACGCCTATTTGAGCGACATCGTCGGGCTGTCTGAGTGTGCAGATCCAGAGAATCCGATAAACGAGGTCTCCGGCATCAAGGTTATCGACAAGTACACGATCGAGATCACCCTGAAACAGAAAACTCCGTACTTCTTGGGCAAGCTGACGTACTTGGTGTCAGCCGTCCTGCCAAAGGAAGCCGTTCCGCTAAACGGCAAGATTTCCAGAATAGAACAGATGGTCGGCACAGGCCCGTTCCGAATCGTCAAATACGAACCGGATTTGCTCGTCGTGCTTGAGCGGTACGAAGGTTATCACGGCGGCCCGGCGAAGACGAAGACCATCGAAAGGCTGATCATCAAAGATGCCGTGACGCGGCTGAACGTCTACAAGCAAGGCGAGGTCGATCTCGTCATGCTGGCCCGCCAAGACCTCGATGGGCTCATGGGAACCGAATGGGAGAAAGACCTCAAGTACTTCGATCGACCTGCGATTTGGTACGTCGGACTGAGCCCGGCAAATTACAAACCGTTCGAAGACGTGCGCGTTCGTCAGGCGTTCGCCTTGGCGATCGACAAGAAGAAGATCGTCAACGAATACTTAGGCGGTGTGAACACGGTCGCAAACGGAATTGTTCCGCCCGGAGTGCCCGGACATCGACCTGACGCCCCGGCGTTCGAATACGACCCTGCTCGCGCGCGGGCGCTCTTGGCCGAAGCCGGATACCCCGGGGGGCGCGGGATGCCGCCGCTCGAGTTGAACTACCGAGAGATGCGGCCAGACGTCAGGATCGTCGGTGAGGCCGTACAAAGCATGGTTTCCGAGGTGTTGGGTGTGGAGATTACGATTCGGACGCTCGAATGGGGCGCTTACTTGGAGAAGTACAACCGCAGCGAACTCTCGTTCTTCCATATGCGGTGGGCTGCCGATTTCCTCGACCCGCAGAACTTCCTGAGCCACATGCTGGCGACGTGGGGGCCGGAGAACAAGTTCGGGTACTCGAATCCAGAATTCGACGCCCTCTGCCGCAGGGCCGATACGTTGATGGACATGGATGAACGCATCCCGCTGTATCAACAGGCGGAAGACGTAGTTCTGAACGACGCGGTCTGGATTCCGATCTACTTCCAGCGCGACGTTGAGCTTCACCGATCGAACGTGTCGGGTTTGCGCGAATCGCTGTTCGGCCACCTGCCGCACACCACGGTCGTCGTCGAACGGTAGATACCGATGGATGTCCGACTGGTAGAGGCCGTAATTCGCAGACCCGCAGAAGGGGTTGAGTGGCGGCCGCTCGATCCTCCCGCGGAGTTTCCGTTCGCCGGAGGAACCGGATGGCAGAGCAACGGCGGCGCCGGACGTCTGCATCCTGCCCGGGCCCTTCCGTACACGCTTGAGATACAGCCTCCGGACTGCGATGGGCGACTCTCGCGCCTCGTGATTCTCGGCGTGTTCGCGTTATACGCCCGCGGTGACGTTGAGGCTTCCGGCGCTGTCGGAGGATCGGTCCAGTTTCTTGACGGCGAAACCGTCTTGCACAGGCGCGACCTCATCCAGGGCCGTCATTACGGCGATGCAACGGACGGCAGCGCGATTCGGCGCGTCAACGGCGATGGAACGAGCATCGAGACTGTCGGAGCGGCGACCATAGACGGCGAAAGCGTGCGCGTAGATGCGCTTTCCATCGCTATCCCGAGCGGGCTCAAGCCAGATCGGGTCGTGGTCAAAGACCTTGGGACGCCTGCGAGCTTCGTCGTCTTTGCAGCGTACTTCGAATACCAGCAAGTGGACGCCTGTCCGTTCCGGGGCGACGGGAACAAGGTCGCGCTCTCGGAGCTGGGCTCGATCCTCCGTCTTCGCGATCGCGCTCGGTTCGACCGCGCGATGCACCAACTGTTCGATGGGGTAGCCAGTTGCGAGGATGATCTGGACGAAGCGAGAGGACTGGCCCTGACGTTCCTCGCCGTCATCTCAGCTGCTCTGATCGAGATGGACGCCCCGCGCTCGATGCACAAGCTGCAGTTGGAAGCCGCTAGGGAGTTAGAGAACCAAGAGTCTGCGAGGGCTATAGCAAACTACACCGTGCAAACGGTGTGGCGCATTACCGAGTCGGTCATGCCCGTGCAAGGCTCGTCGGGGAACGCGTTGATCGATCGCGCGCTGGTCATCGTAGAGCGCAACTTCTCTGAAGAGATCGACGATGAGAGCGTTGCCGAGGAATTGTGTCTCAGCACATCGCATTTTCGACATCTGTTCAAGCAGGCCACGTCGCAGCCGTTCAACAAATACCTGGTTTCTTTAAGGCTGGAGAAGGCTCGCGAGCTGTTGCTCAGGTCGAACTCTCCAGTGACCGGCGTTGCCAAAACGGTGGGCTTCCAGAGCTCCGCTCACTTCAGCCGGGCCTTCGCGAAAAGGTTCGGAATGGCGCCATCCGTCTTGCGGCAGGCGAGAAAATAGCAACGAGACCGTAAATTTAGCGTATAAAGTAGTTAGACAAACGTGCCGATATATTCGGCGAGGCGTAGGTCGAATCCAACGCCGTGTGCGTCTCCATCGTTGCGCAAGTTGTCCTAGCGCGGATGGGACCGGCACAGAGCCTGGCAGAAATACCTGGGCTCAAAGTGCTGAAGGCATCAACTGCTCCCGAGGGGATCAGACGTTTGATGTCGGCACGGCGGCTGCGACCTGTCGATGGTCTCGGTTCGCAGGAATCGGATCAGCCTAAAGCAAGCGAGCCCCGGCGCACGATGCGCTCGGGGTCAGTTTGTTTTTAGATGCGCCCAACGGTCGCTAGAACTTCACCTTGACCGCCTCGCGCACAACCGGGTCTGCGATCTCGAACAGCTCTCGCGCCTTGAACGAGCCCATGTTCGCGATCAAGTTTGTAGGGAACGCTTCGAGCTTTGTGTTGTAGCGGGTGACGATGTCGTTGTAGTACTGGCGAGCAAACGATATCTTGTTCTCCGTGCTGCTCAGTTCCTCTTGCAACTGCTGCATGTTCTCGTTGGCTTTGAGGTCCGGATACGCCTCCGAGAGGGCGAAGAACCCGGAGAGCGCCGCGACCATCGCCGTCTCCGCCTGCGCCTTTTCACCCACGGTTTTTGCGCTGATGGCCCTGTTTCGAGCCTGGATGACTTTCTCAAGCGTCTCCTGCTCGTGCTTCATATACCCCTTGACCGTCTCAACCAAGTTCGGGATGAGGTCGTATCGGCGCTTGAGCTGCACGTCGATCTGGCTCCAGGCGTTCATCGTTTGTCGGCGGTCGGAAACGAGACCGTTGTACGCGACGATGATCCCCACGACGATCACGCCCACCAAAATCACGAATATCCAAATACCAACGAGCATAGTTACGCCTAGAATACGCTATTGAGCGGCGTTGCGTTGCGGGGCCGGCGATAGAACCACGGGACTCGGATCGTCAGAGCCGGGGTCTATGAACGTGATCGTCCCATCTCCGTTCCACGTTAGCACGATCTCCTTGTTCGCCTTGACGGCGTTCGGGCCGCCGTCTGCGATCGACTTGCCCATAACGTGCGTTGTCTTGAGGCGCAGTTCATCGCCAGCAAACCGCCACTTTCCGTTTGAGCCCATTCCGGAAGCGGTGATATCGAACGTTCCGTCCAGTTTGATTTTGACGATCAGCGTGTTCAATGTTCGGGCGAAGCCATCCGGCGGCGCCTCCGGACTGACAATATCCAGCTCGCCTGTCCACTCGCCCAACCAGCGGTCGCGCGTTCCACCCGTGCCGTAGATCGCCAGCGCCACCAAAAGCACCAGCCCTAGGGCGACCAAGCCACCGGTTATACTTCGACTCATGCCCGCCATCGTTCCTGAGACCTACCTCTCAATGGGTTTGACGACGGACGAGTACGACCGCGTTCTGCGGCTTTTGGGACGAGAGCCGAATCTGACTGAATTGGGCATGTTTGCGGTCATGTGGAGCGAGCACTGCGGTTATAAGTACTCTCGGCCCATTTTGGCGTACTTCGACAAGTACAAGGCGGCGATCGAGGGCGATGGGCTCGAAAACGCGGGAGTCGTGGACATCGGCGACGGCCTGGGGGTCGTCATGAAGGTCGAGTCGCACAACCACCCTTCGGCAGTTGAACCGTTTCAAGGCGCCGCGACTGGCGTTGGAGGGATCATTCGCGACATCTTCACCATGGGCGCACAGCCGATCGCTGTGCTGAACTCGCTGCGGTTCGGTCCGATCGTCGATGGCGACGAGGACTCCGAGACTGTGGCGAGAAACCGGTATCTCTTCTCTGGCGTCGTAGCCGGGATCGCAAGGTACGGCAACTGCGTCGGCGTGCCGACGGTCGGCGGTGAGGTGTCGTTCCACCCCCGCTACAGCGGCAACCCGCTGGTCAACGCGATGTGTTTGGGGATCGTCGATTTGGACTCAGTCCCCACATCCGCCGCTGCCGGGCCGGGGAATCCGGTCATCTACTTAGGCTCGGCTACCGGAAAGGACGGCATTCACGGTGCCACGTTCGCCAGCGATGCTCTTGGCGACGGCGGCGCAGACAAGCGGCCGAACGTGCAGATCGGAGACCCGTTCGAGGAGAAGCTGTTGATCGAGGCGACGCTCGAAGCGCTGGCAACGGGCGCGGTCGTCGCCATCCAAGATATGGGCGCGGCAGGACTCACGTGCTCCACCTGCGAAATGTCTGCCAGTGGCGGAGTCGGTATGCGGGTCGATCTTGACCTCGTGCCCATGCGCGAAGACGACATGAGCGCATACGAACTGATGCTCAGCGAGAGCCAAGAGCGGATGCTCTGCGTCGCAGAAAGGGGTCGAGAGCACGAAGTAATCGACGTTTTCCGCAAATGGGAGGTGAACGCGGTCGTCATCGGGGAAGTGACGGACGACGGGGTCGTTCGGTGCACCAGACACGGCGAACTCGCAGTTGAGCTGCCGGCGCGACTGCTGACCGACGAGTGCCCGAGCTACACCTTGCCGCTAGAAGAGCCCAAACAGTACCGCCAAGCCAAGGAGTACTCGATTGAAGGCGTAGATGTCGCCGATCCGCAAGAAGCCCTTCTTGCCCTGCTGAGCAGTCCGGCGATCGCGTCGAAGCGGTGGGTGTACGAGCAGTACGACCAACAGGTGCAAACCCAGACCGTGCGGCTGCCTGGCTCGGCGGACGCGGCGGTGCTTGCCCCCCGTGGCACTGAGAAGGGCCTTGCGCTCACGATCGACGGCAACGGGCGGTGGGTGTTCGCCGATCCATACGTCGGCGGTCAGCTCGCGGTCGTGGAAGCGGCGAGAAACGTTGCCTGCTGCGGCGCGCGCCCTGTTGCAGTTACCGACGGATTGAACTTCGGCAACCCGACGCTGCCGCACGTTTACTGGCAGTTTGAGGGCGCTGTTCGTGGTATCGCCGACGCCTGCAGCGCGCTGGGGACGCCGGTAGTCAGCGGCAACGTCAGCTTCTACAACGAAAGTTCGCTCGGCGAAGTGTTGCCGACGCCGCTGATCGGGATGCTGGGGGTCTTGGATCGTGCGTCCGACTCCGTCGGCCTCGGCCTCCCAAAAGAGCCAGCCGATATCGGGCTGCTGTGGTATGAGAACGGGATCGGAGACCAAGAGGGGCTTGGCGCGAGCGAGTACCTGGCGTTGGTCCATGGGACAGAAGACGGATGTCCCGTCGCTCCAAACCTTGCAGCGGAGAAAGACATTTGCGTGTGCTTGGTTTCCTTGGCGGCTCGAGGTCTTCTGCTCGCCGCGCACGACGTGAGCGAAGGAGGTTCGGCGGTCGCGCTCGCCGAAATGTCCATCGCCGGGTTGGTCGGCTGCACGGTCGATTTGGCAGGCGAGGCTTACCGATTTTCAACCCGCGCAGATTCGGCGCTGTTTGCAGAATTGCCAGGTTTTGTTTTCATTTGCTTCCGGCCCGAATCGTGCAACGAGATTGATAATTTGCTTCCGTCCGGAATCAGGTTGCAAAAGGTCGGTCGATCCGGCAAGTCCGAGCCCAATCTGAGGATATCGGCGAACGGGAAGCGAGTGATCGATTTTGAACCTGAACGGCTTCGTTCGGTGTACGAAAACGCGCTGCCAGACATCATGTCGGGCTGAGTCAAGTACGCATACTGTGCGGACAGAATCGTATACACTATGGGCGGAGAGAATCTGTGTTGATTGATCGATTTGAGTTATAGAGGGCAGCCCGTTGGGTGGAAACGATGAAAAAACTGATGTGTAAACTTGCGGTCGGGCTATCGTTGGCCGTGCTGTCTGCTGTCTCCTTTGGTCAGCAAGAACCTCCGGTAGTCAGATCTGTCGAGGAAGAGGTCGTCGCGGCGGTCGAAGATTACAAGGCGGGGAAGATAGAGATCGCGATCAAGGCGCTCGAGGAGCTGTACAGGCGAGACTCCGAGAACCACGACGTCGTTGCCTGGCTCGGTTACGTGTACTTGGTCGAAGGCCATCCGGACAAGGCGATTCCGCTTCTGAGACAGGCTGTCCGACTGCGACCCGAGGAGCCAACGCTTCGTCATGACCTGGCCATCGCATACACGCGTTCGGGCATGCAAGACGATGCGATCGAGGTGTTCGAGTTCCTCATCAAACAGGATCCGAAAAACGCGGATTACTTGAGCAGCCTGGGATCGCTGTACTTGCGGACGAACGAAGTGTCATCCGCAGCCGACGCACTGGCTGCCGCGCACGAGCTTGATCCTAAGAACGCCCTCGTGATGATGAATCTGGCGTCGGCGTACATCCGCCTTGATCGAAGGCTTGACGCGCTGCCGATTTACGAAAGGCTATTGGTCGTCGATCCACAAAACGACGTCGCCCTCTCTTGGGTCGGCTTCCTGTACTTGCAAGGAGGGCGCGCTGAAGACGCCGTGAAGGTTTTAGAGACGGCTCGATCGGTGCGTCCGAACGATCTAGAGGTGTTGAACAACCTCGGCAACGCATACGTGAAGATCGGGCGCAACTCCAAGGCGCTCGACGTATACATAAGCCTCGCCAAGCTGGCGCCGCAGCTTTCGGAACCTTGGTACAACATCGGCAGCATCCATCTGCAGAACGATCGGCCAACCGAGGCGGTGGAGGCGCTTCGCAACTGCGTGAGGCTCAATCCGCGTGATGCATACGGATACAACAACCTCGGTCGGGCGTTCGAAGACTTGGGCAGGCCAACGTCAGCGGCCGAGAGCTACAAGAAGGCTGCCGACATGGTGCCGGAGAGCCGCTTGTTCAACCGCAACGCAGGGCTTGCGCTCGCTAAGGACCGCAGGGCTGCCGTAGCCGTCGCGTATTTGGAGATGGCGCTCAAGCAGGGCGAAGACGATCCCCGGTTTAAGTTGGTGCTGTCCGAAGTGTACTCGCGCCTTGACCGACAGGACGACGCGCTCGCGATGCTGGAAACGTTGTCTGGATCGATGTCGGATAACGCATCTTACTGGTTCAACCTCGGCGTCATGCGGGCTCGCGCCGGAAACCTGGCAGGGGCAGACCGGGCTTATCGAATGGCGCTGACGATCGACCCGACCGACATCGACGCGATCACCAACCTCGGGCTCATGCTATACCGCTCCGAGCGGTACGAAGAGGCCGTCGGGCACTTTGAAAAGCTGGTAGGGCTGAACCCCAAGTCGGCGGACGCCAAGCTGAATCTTGCCGCTGTCTACTCAAAGCTGGGGCGCGCCGACGAGTCCGTCGATCTGTGGAAGGACTATCTGCACGTGTTTCCAGCGCGCCACGATGTGCGAATCGACCTGGCGAATGCGCTCTGGAACAGGCGAGAGTTCGACACGGCACGGTTCCAATACCAGTACGTCCTGAACAGCGCTCCGAAGAACGCTCCCGCACTGAACGGCATCGGTCTTTACTTGCTGCGCGAGACGAAGACGAAGGACGCTGAGATGAAGTTTCGACAGGCGATCGAAGCCGATCCGAAGTTCGCTCCGGCGTTCAACAACCTGGCGATTACCCTCGAGCGACAGAATCGAAAAGATGAAGCGATCGCCGCTCTGAAGCAAGCCTTGAAACTCAAACCTGACTTTGAAGACGCACAGCGCAACCTAAACCGATTGGAGGCCATCGGCGGCTAAGTTGAAGGCTCACCTTCTAGTCAACCTCTTTCGTCCGGATGCGGTAGAGGCCGCGCGCAACGCCGTGATGTGGCTGCAAGCCCACGGCATCGAGGTCTGCGCCGAGCGCGAATCGGCAGACATCATCGAGGTGCCGATAGTGTCTCAAGACGACTTTGGCCAAGCTGATTTTGTGATCGCGATAGGCGGCGATGGCACGCTGATCAAGGCTGCGCACATGATCGGCGATGCCGGAACCCCAATCCTCGGCGCCCAATACGGTCGGTTCGGCTTCGTCACGCAGATCGGGCCGGGTGAACTGGAGGCGGCTCTCAAGAAGTACGTTGCGGGAGAGCTGAGCACCGTTGAGCGCATGATGATTCAGACCGATCTGGTTCGAGACGGAACGGTCGTTGCGACGTTGCATTCGCTGAACGAGACGGTTGTGCAGAGGTCTGCAACCACGCGCATGCTGACGTTCGACGTTCATGTCGATGGCAGCGAGGTATCGCGCTACCCCGCAGACGGGGTAATGGTGAGCACGCCAACTGGTTCGACCGCCTACAACCTTTCCGCTGGCGGACCGGTTGTCGATCCGAGGATGAAGGCGCTGATCTTGACCGCCATCATGCCGCACACACTTTCGGCTCGCTCGCTCATCTTGCAGCCCGAGGCGGTTGTTGAGATCAAAGTCGAATCCCGCGAGGAGGCTGTGCTCTCATGCGATGGACACAGTCGGCTGCACCTTTTGACGGGTGATTTTGTCCGCATAACTATGTCGGCCCGGACGACCAAACTTCTGACGCCTGATGTCAACAGCTTCTTTGACAAACTGTCCGACAGATTGCTTTGGAGCCAAGGGCCGATCTAGATGTCTGAGGCTTTGCTGAGTGTTCGGGACGCTTCGATTTCGTTCAAAACGCCCGGCGGGTCGATTCGAGCCCTGGACGGCGTGTCTATCGAAGTAAACGTCGGGGAGACGGTAGCCGTGGTAGGCGAATCAGGATGCGGCAAGACGACCTTGGCCGTCGCGATCCTCGGCCTTGAGAAGCTCGCCAGCGGAACCATCCGATTCCAAGGAAAGGAGCAAAATCGGATGCCGAGGGACTTGGCGGCAAAGATCGGCATCGTCTGGCAAGATCCGTTTGCAAGCATCGACCCGCGCTGGCAGATCGGTCGCATTCTCGCGGAACCGGGCGTGCTGCTGAACAGACCGATCGACGTTCCCAGGCTTCTTACAGAGGTCGGCCTCGATCCAACGATGGCCGAGAGGTATCCGCACCAACTCAGCGGTGGCGAAAGGCAGCGTGTGGCGATCGGTCGGGCGCTGGCGCTGCGTCCTCCGCTGGTGATCTGCGACGAACCGACCGCTGCCCTCGACCTGAGCATTCAAGCACAGATTCTCAACCTGCTTCGCGAACTGCAGGCAGAGCGAGGATGCGCGTTCCTCTACATCTCGCACGATCTGTTGACGGTTCGATATTTGGCGGACCGTATGGCCGTTATGTACATGGGGCGAATCGTCGAGTTCGGGCGGACGGAGCAGGTGTTCAACTCCCCGATGCACCCGTATACGAAGGCTCTTTTGGACTCTGCGCCGACGCTCGAGCGCCTTGGCGAGTTGCCCGATATCGCGGAAGGGGAAGTCCCCGATCCTACGATCAAGATCGTCGGCTGCCGCTTCGCAGGACGGTGCCCAAACGTACAAGATGTGTGCAGAGTGGGCGAGCCGAAGCTCGTCGACAACGGCGGCCATATCGCGTATTGCAATTTCCCAAATCTGTTGATAACTGATCGCGAGCCGACCAATGCCAGCGGCTAAACTGACGGCGTGAGCCGACTGCCTTTGCCGGGCGCCAGATTGACGCTTTTGCCGATTGCGATTCGTCCCTTGGCATGATGATCTCCACCTTCCTACTGGCATTGGCAACTCTGCAAGTGCCGACGCCGTTGCCGACGCCAAGCGTGCTCGCGCCGCTGGCGTACGAAACGACGGCCCCTGGATACGGCGACCGAGCCGAAGTAGGGGATCGAGTCACCGTTCACTTCTTGGTCCAGGATGCGGACGGCGGAACGCTCATTGATAGCGAGATGCGTGGCTTGCCTTACACGTTCTTGCTCGGGCAGGAGGTATCAGAACCGTTCTGGACCAAAGCCGTGGACGGTCTGCGAGTTGGCGGCAGTCGCGTCGTCACAGGGCCAGGGGGTGCGTTCGGAATCTCAAGCAGCGAGGATTCTGGAACAAACAGCGTGACCGTTGTTGTTAGGCTTGTAAGGGTCAACCCGCTAAAAGGCTAGAAATTGAAAACCTCGATGCTTGCAGAACTCAAGGAGCTGTGGCGGTTCCGGGAGTTGCTTTGGGCCATGGTTGAGCGCGAGCTCAAGATTCGGTACAAGAACAGCGCGCTTGGCTTCTTGTGGTCGCTGGTCAATCCTCTTGCGACCGTGCTCGTCATCACCATAGTCTTCAAGCTGTTCTTGCGAAATGAGACTCCGAACTTCAGTGCGTCGGTGCTGGCGGTGTACCTGCCGTTCATCTTCTTCCAGTTGTGCCTGATGGACTCGGCGCAATCGGTTCTCATCTCGCTGCCGATCATCAAGAAGGTGTACTTCCCGCGTGAAATCCTGCCGATAGCGAGCGTCGTAGCGAACTTCATACACCTGCTGCTCGCGCTGGGCGTGTTCTTCCTGTTTCTCTTTGCCGTTTGGGCCAAGAGCGGATTCGAGGTTTCGCCGTTCACGTGGAAGCTCGGATTCCTGCCGCTGTTGCTTCTCGTCAATTTGGCGCTGGCCATGGGCATGTCGTTCTTCATTTCAGCGCTCAACGTGTTCTACGAAGACGTCAAGTACGCAGTCGGCGTGGGTCTGTACCTGATGTTCTTTCTCACTCCCGTCATGTACTTTGCCGAGACCGTCTACTACGCGTTCAAGTCGTCCGGACAAGAGTGGCTGTACTACGTCTACAACCTGAATCCGCTAGCGATGCTATCGACGGCGTATCGCAAGACGCTGCTTCCAGACGGCAAGATCTCAATTACGATCGAGGCTGGACAGCCAGCGGAGATGATCTCCCCGCTTGACTTCAATTGGGTGCTGTTCGGCATCACCGTCGCCATGTCGTTTGGAGCACTGGTCTGGGGCTACGCCTTCTTCAATCGACTGAAGTGGAAATTTGTGGAGCGACCATGAGCGAAATCGCCATCGAACTCAAGGATCTGCGTAAGGAGTTCCTGCTCAGCCACAGCGGAGTCGGCTCGTTGAAGACGCTGTTGCTCTGGTGGAAGAACCGCCCGAAGATCGAAAAGCTAACGGTTCTGGACGGGCTGTCGCTGCAGATTCCGAAAGGCCAGTGTGCGGCGATCATCGGGCACAACGGCGCGGGCAAGAGCACGCTGCTGTCGCTCATCGCAAGGGTGTACAAGCCAACTGCGGGCACGATCGAGGTGAAGGGTCGGATCGGCCCGCTGCTCGAACTCGGCGCAGGGTTTCATCCTGACCTGACCGGTCTGGAGAACATCGTCTTCAACGCAATGATCCTAGGGTTGACGCGCAAACAGGCAGAGGAGCGCGTCGGCGCGATCGTCGAGTTCTCAGAATTGGAGCACCACATCGACGCACCGGTGAGGGCTTACTCCAGCGGCATGCAGGCAAGGCTCGGGTTTGCCATTGCGGCGAACGTCGATGCCGAAGTGCTGATCATTGACGAGGTGCTGTCGGTCGGCGACTACTCGTTCGCCAAGAAGTGCTTCGACTACATCGACCAATTCAAATCTAGCGGTGGAACCATCCTGTTCGTTTCGCACGACATGAGGGCGATCCGCCGGGTCGCGGATCGCTGCCTTTGGCTGAAGGACGGGGGGATCGAGGCTGACGGCACGACCGACGACGTTATTGCTCAGTATCAGGCGGACGAGCCGGACCTGTCAGCGGGGCTAGAAGAACGCGACAGAAAAGACCGGTTTGACTCCTGAACTTCGCAACCAACCCCAGGGTAATCACGGCCGGCGCCAGCCAAATCAGGAGTCTGAGCAGCGCCCCCAGCCGGTTGATCGTGAACGCAAGTACGGCCACGAGACGCCCGGACGTTATGCTGAAGTACAGTTCCTTCCCGCGATTGTAGCGAGCAACCGCCTTCCAACGGCTCTTGCTGCTGGCGCCGAGCGCATGGCCAAATCGCGCCCTTGGCACGTACACGATGCGACCGTGTTTCCGAAGCCGTCGACACAGCTCTGTGTCTTCGCAGTAGAGGAAGAAGCGCTCATCGAACCTCTCTAGCGGCCTCATAGCGAGGCAAGCTCCCATGACCTGCTCGACGTCGACCGCGCCGCTCGGATTCGTCGCCAGGATAGTCGCGGTCTTCCAGTACGGGGAGAAGATTCTGGAGGTTGGCAGCGCCTTCTCCAACAGCGTTTGCTCGCAGATCAACGCCCAGAGCGTCAGCTTTCCGGCACACGAGTTTTGCGCCTCGCCATCGTCGCTTTCTAGCAGTCCCCCGCACGCCACGATGTCAGGGCTCTCCGACAGCGTCTCTCGCAGTTGGGTGATAGCGCCGGGACGTGCCTCGGCATCACTGTTGAGCAGCAACGCGTATTCGCCGGACATCGCGTCAAGACCTTGATTGTTAGCGGCGCCGAAGCCCTTGTTGGCGCGGTTTTCGATCAGTGTGACGGCGGGGAACCGGTCTCGCACCATCACCGGGCTACCGTCCGACGAGGCGTTGTCGACGACGATAACCTCGTCTGCTTCACCAAGGGTCGCTAGACACTTTTCGAGAAGCTCGCGCGTGTTGTAGCTCACGACGATGACGGAGATGCGGCCCACGACAACAGTTATACAGCCCGCCATGCTAGAATTTCACCGTTCATGTCCGAGGAAGTACTTCTAACGCAAGAGGGTCTTGAGAAGCTCAAAGCCGAACTGCACAACCTCAAGTCGGTTGAGAAGCTGAAGAACGCCCAAAACCTCCGGGAGGCGAAGGCGCACGGCGACTTGAAGGAGAACGCCGCGTACCACGAAGCGAAGCTCAATCAGCAGCGGTTGAACGACAGAATCGGCCAGCTCGAAAGGGCGGTGATGCTGGCCAGGATCGTAGAGCGCCCCGAAGACTTTGATGGCAAGGCACACCTCGGTTCGAAAGTGGCGCTTCTTGATTTGAAGCGGAGCGGCGAAATCACGATAACGCTCGTCGGATCGTTCGAAATCGAGGCTGATGAGGACATGGTCGCCATTACATCGCCGCTCGGAGCGGCCCTCATCGGAAAGAAAGTTGGCGATGAGATCGAATATGAAGCACCTGCGGGCATACAGAAATACAGAATCGTTTCGATCGGCGATTAGCGCGCTGGCTGTCTTGCTGCTCGTGGCTGGCTGCTCGTCGCCGTCGCAACAGGTCAGCGATCAGCCAGAAGCGCAGGCTAGGCCACCGATTGACCCGAGCATCTCCTACGATGAAGAGGTCGTGGATGGCGATCTTGCGCTCATCCAAGGGGACGCCAGGCTATCGGTCGGCGATTCCAGATCACAGGCGTTAAGGGTGTTCAAGGCGCCAGCCGGTTCGTACCCGAGAACATCGCTGCCATCAGGCCTTGGCAAGAAGTTCAGCGCGATCGGATGGGAGTCGAACGACGCCTCCTTTGGGGCGATTCTATACACGAGAAATGATGCCGCTGCCTCCCACGTAGTGCAGGCAATGGTCACGTGGGAAGGCGTCGATGAAGAGACCGTTCAGCAGAAGTTCTTGCTTTATCGCGACGAATTCGGCCTCCCCTCAACGCCCATTGGTGGTCAGGACGTGGCGTATTGGTTCTGGCAAAAGCGTGAACGTGTGCTCATGATCAACAAGGCGACAGATCCTGCGGGCAAAGTGTCGCTAACCGTTGCGGTCGGGTTGAAAGAGGTGATGGCTGGGCTCAGGATGTCAGAGTCGGCAGCTAAGAAAGATAAGAATACTGCCGAAGAACTCCTGAGATCTGCGAAGTCGACAGGGCAATAGCTGCAACCAAATCGGGGTTCGCGGCGTCAAGATATATAGCCACTGGTGAACCAGCGGCAAATCTTTGTCTACAGGAGGTGACGCTAAGTATGAATGACCATAGTATTGAACGCCAGGGAGGTGTTGGGTTTTAGCACCCGGCATACGAGGCTGGGTTTAGCGATGAACCGCAGCCTCCCTGGCTAGAGAGTCGGCCTCAGACTTGGTCTGGGGCCGACTTATTGCGGGCCGTCGCCTGGTCGTCGCCAGATAGTCGCCAAGCAGTTGCCAGCTCGCCGATCCAACGGAGCGCGGACGTCATCCTGAGCTGAGCCTGTCCTGAGCCAGTCGAAGGATCGAAGGACCGCAACCCGGCATGTGGACTCTCAGTCCGCAGTGTTCTGGCCCCCTCCTAACCTCCCCCGTCCACGAGAGCGCGCTGCGAGCAGCAGCTCGCAGGCCGGGGGAGGGATTGAGGCCAGTCCCCTCCCCCGGAGCCTCGGGGGAGGGTTAGGGAGGGGGTCCGAACAGACGAAGTCCCTTCGATTGTGTAATGGTAACCTCATCCCAGATGCGATGCGTCGTGATTGTGCCAGCGCGGATGGGCTCGTCGCGATTCCCTGGCAAGCCCCTCGTCGATCTGCTCGGCAAGCCGATGGTCCAATGGGTCGTCGAGCGAGCGGTAGATTCCAAAGTAGCCGAGCGAGTGATCGTTGCTACGCCCGATTCAGAGATCATCGACGCGTGCAAGCGGTTCGGTGCCGAAGCCATGTTGACGAGCTCGGGGCACCGTACGGGCACGGATCGCATAGCCGAGGTTGCTGAAACCGTAGACGCCGATGTGTACGTGAATGTGCAAGGCGACGAGCCGCTCATTCGATCGGAATCGATCGCGGCGTGCGCCAAGCCCCTGTTGGACGACGACTCGATCCAGATGGGCAGCGTGTACTGCGACTGCCCGGCGGACGAAATTGAGAATCCTGACGTTGTGAAGGTCGTGCTGGACGGTGATGGATACGCCCTCTACTTTTCACGCTCGAGGATCCCGTATCCGCGCAACGAGGGATCTTTGGCCGTCAAGAAGCACATAGGACTGTACTCGTACACTCGCGACGCGCTCGCCAGGTTTTCACAATGGCCACAATCGCCGCTAGAGCTGACCGAGGGTTTGGAGCAGTTGAGATTCCAAGAGAACGGCGTGCGGATCAAGATGTCTGAAGGGGCCGGGACCGAGCTGGCCGTGGACACTCCTGCCCAGGCGGAGCTCGTTCGCTCGATTCTTGAAGCACAAGGGCGATGAGAGTGCGTCTTTAGGTTTAGCTGCGCTTGCCTGATATAATTTAGGTGAGGCCCGTAGCGTCTAATTAGATTGACAGCTGGAAAAGATGGCGATTCCGTCTGAACACGGTGAAGGCAAGACTGGTTCCGAGAGCCTGGAAGCGCTCTTGGACGCGGTCAAAGAACGCCTGCCAGACGCCGCGATAGACCGGATCCGCGCGGGGTACACGGCTGCTGAAGCCGCGCACAAGGGGCAGACGCGGGCCAGCGGCGAAGATTACATCCTTCACCCGCTCGCGGTCGCTGGAATCGTCAACTGGCTGAGGATGGACGAAGACTCGATCATCGCGGCGCTCTTGCACGACGTCTTGGAAGACACCTGGCTCAACGCACAGGAGATTCGCAAGCAGTTTGGCGACGAGGTGCTTCGGTTGGTCGAAGGCGTGACGAAACTCAGAATCAGCGTTGATTCGAGCGCGACCGCACGGCAGAGAGTCCGAGCAGAGAGCACGCGCGCCGCGGAAAGCCTGCGCAAGATGCTCATGGCTATGGCGCAGGACGTCCGCGTGATGGTGATCAAGCTCGCCGATCGGTTGCACAATATGCGGACGCTCGACGCGCTGCCGCCTGAGCGGCAGAGCCGGATCGCCAACGAAACGCTGAACGTTTACGCTCCCCTCGCGGGCCGTCTCGGCATTTGGCAAGTCAAGTGGCAGCTGGAAGACCTCTGCTTCAAGGTTTTGCATCCGAAGGAATTTCAAACGATATCCGAGATGGTCGCAAAATCGCGCCGCGAGCGCGAGAGCGAAGTCAACGAGGCGATGACCAGCCTGAGGACGCGTGTGGACGAAAAGGGGATGTCGCACGCGAAGATCGAGGGGAGGCCCAAGCACCTGTACAGCATCTTCAACAAGATGGTGATCGACAAAGTACCGTTTGAGGAGATTTACGACCTGCTTGCGATCCGCGTCATCGTTGAAACCCAGGCCGAGTGCTATACCGTGCTAGGTCTCGTTCACGAACTTTGGTTGCCGATCCCCGGTCTTTTTTACGACTACATCGCGATGCCAAAGCCGAATGGGTACCAGTCGCTGCACACAAAGGTCATCGGTCCCGGCGGCGAATCGGTCGAGGTGCAGATGCGAACTGTGGCGATGCACGAGGTCGCAGAGTACGGCATCGCTGCCCACTGGAGCTACAAAGAGGGGACCGACGACGCGGATCAGTCCGACAAGATGAAGAAGCTGAGGGAGCGGCTGTTCGACTGGTCGAGCGACAGCCAGACGTCCAGCGATTTCCTGAGAACGGTCTCGTCGGACCTGTTCAGCGAGCAGGTGTTCGTTTTCACGCCAAAAGGAGATGTGCTGGATCTGCCTACGGGCGCGACGCCGGTGGATTTTGCCTTTCGCGTACACACGCAACTCGGCATGACGGTCGTAGGAGCAAAGGTCAACGGGGTGATGGTGCAGCTGAGCGCGAAGTTGCAGAACGGCGACGTAGTCGAATTGATCACGCGAAGCAACGCCCAGCCCAGCCTTGATTGGCTGGAGTTCGTGACTTCGCAGCATGCGCGAAGCAAGATTCGAACTCACTTCAGAAAGCTGAACAAGGACGTGAGCATCAAGCGCGGTAAAGAAGCTGTCCAACGAGAGCTCAAAAGCGCCGGTCTGGATCCGAAAAGGGCGCTGAACGATGAAGTGATGGCGAAGGTCGCCGAGAAGATTCGAGGCTGTAAGACCGGTTCTGACGTCTTCGCAAAGGTCGGCGAAGGCCTCACGAGCGTCCAGAACGTGTTCAACAAAGTCCGCGCCATAGTCGATCCGAAGGGTGACGTCAAACTCGACAAAAAACAGCTTGAGGACAGCCAGCCGACGATGATTACCTCCGGGATAGACAACATCATGCTCAAGCGGGCTCGATGCTGCATGCCGCTTCCGGAAGAGGACGTCGTAGGTTATGTGACAAGGGGCCGCGGAATCATGATCCACAGGCGTCTCTGTCCGAACGCATTGCGGTTTGCCAACACGGAGCCGGAACGGCTGACGAGCCTTCAATGGCCCGCCGACGGCGACCGCTACGACGTGAATCTCAAGATCGTGACAGTCAATCGCCACGGGCTGCTGATGGACATCTCGACGATCTTGGCTGAGAGCAAGACGAATGTGCTGGGAGCAAGGATCAAGACGCTGCCGAACCACACGGCCGAGATAAACTTTACGATAGACGTTCGGGACGTCCAGGAGCTTCAAGATGTGATGAACAAGGTTGGGCAGTACTCAGACGTCATCAGTGTTCTGCGAGTGCTTGGAAGGATCGCCAAAAGGTGAGGGCGATTGTTCAGCGCGTATCGTCGGCGTCCGTTTCGGTCGACGGCGAGGTCGTCGGCCGCTGTGGAAAAGGGTTGTTGGCGTTGGTCGGCGCGCACAAGGACGATACCGACCTATCTGCGGCGAAACTGGCCGACCGAATCGCTGGAATGAGGATCTTCGACGACGGCGAGGGCAAAATGAACCTTGCGCTCTGCGACGTAGAGGCGTCCGGCGCGCAGGTGTTGGCGGTCTCTAACTTCACCGTGTTCGGCGATGCGCTGAAATCCCGGCGACCGTCGTTTATGGAGTCGGCTCCGTACGAAGAAGCAGAAAAGCTGTTCGATAAGTTCGTCTCTGAGTTGAGGCAGAGAGAGATCGATGTGCAGACAGGCGTGTTCGGCGAAATGATGCAGGTCGAACTGTGCAACGACGGGCCGGTGACGCTCGTGATCGACTGTTGAGCGACGTGATTCAACTTGGCCCTCCCCATCTCACGTCTCGGGACTCGGGACTCAGGACTCGGGACTCAGGACTCGGGACTCGGGACTTGCAACTGTCCCGGGAGGGCGAGCGTCCCCGCGAGCCGCGCCAGCGCAGGCCGATCGCACCGCCAAACTGCCAAAATCTGGCACACGCATGGAGGGTCGTCCTCCTGGGCGACCTTGGCTCACCGCGCACATCGGACTGAGAGTCCGAAGGCCGGGATGCGGACTAAGAGTCCGCGCTCCTAGCTGCGCCAGCGCATCGATATGCCACAGTAATCGCCATGGATCGACGCAAGGTGCTCGTCACCGGTTCGTCGCGCGGGATCGGGCGCGCGATCGCGATCAGGCTGGCCGACGACGGGTGGCGCGTGGCTCTTCACTACCGCACTGGTGAATCAGAGGCGAAAGACGTTGCGGGAACTTTGGGCGAGCGGTGCTCGGGGGTTTACCAGGCCGATTTAGCCGACGGTGCAGAGGCACGCGCACTGATCGACACAGTAATCGCCGACGGGCCGCTCCACGCCCTCGTCAACAACGCCGGAACATACCGGAACATAGATTTCTTATCAGATGACGAAGACGAAGTGGAACAGGCGTTTGCGGAAGTGTTCCAGGTGAACTGGCACTCGCCTCGCCGCATGATCCACCGCGCGTGCCGTCACTTCAAGCAAAACGGCGGCGGCAAGGTGTTGAACGTCGTCAGCCGGGTCGCGCATCGCGGCGAACCGCGGGCGTCGTGCTACAGCGCGAGCAAGGCGGCGTTGCTGAATCTCACGCGCTCTCTGGCCGTCGAGATGGCCGGCGAGAACATCCAGCACTTCGCCATCGCTCCAGGGTGGGTGGATACCGCGATGGCGAGGGAGGGCATGGACGACAGGCTGCCGGAGATCGTCGCCGAGATACCGCTTGGACGAATGGCGACGCCTGAGGAGTGTGCGGGCGCGGCGGCTTATCTGCTCAGCGACGAGGCATCGTATTTGAGCGGGGTCGTCATCGACGTCAACGGTGCGAGCTACCTGAGGTAGCCTGATAACCGTGCTGCCGGCGATTTTCCTCACCCTTGTGCCCCAAGTCCATTACGCGCCTGCGCTGAAGGAGACGCTTCCAAACGGCGCTCAGGCTTACGTCGAGAGATTCGCCGCCGGTACGGACTTCGCCCTGAGCCTGTTCGTCGATCGGCGGGGCGTGGCCACGTCATCCGAGCAGCACGGATGGTTGCACTTGCTGGAGCACATCGCGGCAAAAGGGCCGGAGAAGAGCCTGGACGCGCAACTAGAAATCCGAGGGCTTTTCTTGCGCGCCGAGACTCTGCGCGACGGCATTCGCTATGAAATCGTCGGTCCGGGCAGCGAACTATCAACGGCGCTGGCGCTTGCCCCTCGTTTGCTCGCTCCGGTTGTGGTCGATGCTGACGAGCTGAGCCGGGAGACCGCAATCATGCGGCACGAGCTGGCTGAACTGGATTCGGGGTCCATGCTGAGCAATGCAGCATGGACGTCGGCGTTCGGCGAACAGGGCCGCGATCCTCACGGATCGCTGGACGCGATGGCTGTGGCAACACCCGAGGACCTTGAAAGCATTCAAGCCGAACTGGCTGTCGGGGTGCGTCTCTCCGTGGCCGTGATCGGCGCAATAGACGTCGAAAGAACGATGGAGCAACTGCGCAACTGGCTGGGCGAGTACCCGCCGGGCGATACGATTCCGCCGGATGCCACGAGCGAAACTGCCACGGTCGATGGCTTTTCCACGTCGATCGAAGGCGGAGCAGTAAGATTGGTACTCGTTGACGGTTTTCCGGATCGGCGCACGTTGGCGACGGTCGGCGCGGCGATGGCGATCTCGCTCGACATTAGCGGCTCGATGCCTCGGTACACACCGACGGTCGGACGGTCCTTGGTCTCGGTTTCCAACGCTAACGCGCAGAGCCTGGAAGCGCTCGACAGATACAGCACGAACAAGATCAAGGAGTTGGCTAGAGACGCAAGACGGTTGATCGACTTGCAACTGGCCAGTTGGCTGCGGTCGCCCAGCAAGAAGGCTAACATCTACTCAGTGCTGCATCGGCGATCGGCGAGCTTCGACCTGGAACGAGCCCGTGACACGGTCAAAGTCCTCACGCCCGAAGAGCTGATCGCCGCCGTGCGTTCATTCCAATCCACGGCGGGCCAAGGAGTGCCCCAGTGATTTCGATCGCACTTGCGGCAGTCGCGATTAACGCTGGACAGGAGGCGAAGATCGTCGAGGTCATCGACCCTTCGAGCCAGGTTGTGGTCGTGCAGGCGTTTATCAAACCGCCGTTCGAGTTGGACGCCCGCTACACCGCAAATTGGCTCGTACTTGGAAACATTTTGTTAGAGGGCACCAAGTCCTTAACTCCCAATCAGCTGAAAGCATTCGGGTCTCAGGCCGGGGTGCCTCCGAGCGTTGCAGTGTTCTCGGATTTCATGGTTGTGCAGTTCGTTGCGCCCATCGGCGGCCTGTCGTTGCTTGGCGATCTCGTGAGCGATGTTCTGACCAACGCGATGCTCCGCGATGACGATGTGCTCGCGACGACTAGGCGATTGGAGTCCGCGTCGGGCAACGCATTGGTGAGTTCCATGCTGGGGATCGACTACGAGCTATCGGAGGTGAGGGCAGATCGCATTCGGGATCTATATACGCGCTCGTTCCGACCCGAAAACATCGTGATCGTTGTTGGCGGCGCCGTCACAGAGGGGGAGGGCGTGGAGGAGTTTACGATGCGGTTTGCGAGAAACAAGTATCCGAGAATTGGCCGACCGCCACGACTCGGAAGGGGCGTCGGGCCGCTTGCGGGCGTGGACGGCAACATCAGCACGTTTCTGCTGACCGGGCAGACGATTCGTCCGGACGCAACAGCTGCAGTGCGAACGCTGCTGGCCCTGTACGCTCTCGGAGTGGGGAAGGAGAGCGCCGCGTTTCAAGCCTTGAGGGAGGAACGTGGGTGGTCGTACTCTCAAGGCGCGGTCTTGTGGCCGACTGCAGTTGGCTGGTCCCCTCGTATCTACATGCAGCGAGAGGCGGAGGAGGATGAAGTGCATTTCATTGCGGATATGCGTACGGCTCTGCTCGAAGCCATCGATGAATGGGATGAGCCAGTCGTTGCGAGGGCGGTTGCCATGGTTGAAGCGAGCTTTTCGTACGCGATGCCGACGACGCCGCTCAGGCTTCGCCCCGACCGCGTCGTTTCCTGGAGCCTGGAGGATCGATGCTCCTGGCGCGGATACACGGAGATGACTGGCGCGGGACAAGTCGACTTGGACTTGATCCTCGGTGCGATGCGGAATCTCGATCTCGACGACCTCAAACTCGCTGCCAAGCTGCTGATAGAAGGCGCAAACGGCGCGGTGTATCCAGGCCGGTAATCCTACTGGGTAACGATCTTGCGACCGTTTCAGCCGGCAGCGCCGTCCTGTATAATGGGTTTGTGATGAAGAAGTTTTTCCTGATCTCGATCGTAGCCAGCCTTGGATTTGGCCTTCTCGGCTGTGGTGGCGACGGTGCCCAACTCGGCACGACCGGCACGCTGTCGTTCAACCTCGTTGACGCGCCGCTTTCCAACGTGCTAGAACTGAACATCACGTTTGACCGCGTAGAGGCTCATCTCGATGGGCAGTGGATTGAGATCGCCGAGCCAGGCATCAGGCTGAACTTGCTCGATCTTACTAGAGAGGCAGCCCCGTTGGGTTCTGCTGGCGTACCGCTAGGGACGTACACCCAGGTCCGGCTGTTCGTCAGCGACGTGCAGGTGGTCGACGACCAGGGAACCCACGACGTCACAGTTCCAAGCGGGCTCCAGACTGGAATCAAGGTGAACATCGACGCAACGGTTACCGGCGGCGATATCACTACGATTCTGTTGGACTTCAACGTCGAGAAATCTCTGAGGAGACAGGGCAATGGGCAGTATCTCCTACAGCCGGTGATCCTAGCGGTTCTCGAGGTTCTTTCAGGCACCGTCACCGGAACCGTAGAGCTGCTCGACGAGCCGGTCCACGGGGCGCTGATAACTGCGATTTACACAGAGGGCGACAACTATCCGTTAGGAACAGAGGTGAACACGTCGACGACGGACGAACAGGGCGAGTTCAAGGTCTGGGCGTTGCTCGAAGGCACCTATCAGATCACCGTCAGCTACACAGACCCCGACACGTCACTTGAGTTTTCATCTGTAGTCGAGGACGTGGTTGTCGTTCGACAAACGGACGTCTCTCTCGGCGTTATTGTGCTGGAGTAGCGGGCTCGGACTCGGCGGCTGGCAGTTCGAAATCTTCATGCCTCGAGCACAGCGGCAGGAAGTCGCAAGAAGGGCACAAGCTTTTAGGAACCGGCGTCATGCCTTCAAAGTCTCTGTCGTGAATCTCTGACCGGAGCGAGACGAGATCCGACTCGAACTCTTGAAGGTCGGCTTGGCTCATCGAAGACGTCGCTTGTCCGCCGCTTCTCAAGGCGATGATCGTCGCGACGATTCTCTTGTTCGGATGAAGCTTGCTGAGCAAGAGTTGATAGCACGACATCGCCATGTCCGCCTCAACGTCTTCCGCGCTGACGGTGTCCCGACCGGTCTTGTAGTCGATGATCTCCAGCGTGCCGTCTTCGTGCTCGTCAACCCGGTCTACTCGGCCAATTAACACGAACTCACCAAGGTCGGCCCGTAGTAGCTTCTCGATGTAAATGGTCTCCGCCGTCACCGGCTTCGCCTGAACAGCCTCCACGTAGCTCTCGATGATGTCCTTGCCCTCTGCCATCGCCTGCATCATGTCGTCCTGGCTGGCATAACCGGCCTCGATCCAACTCTCGTCCAGCGCGGCCAGGGCCTGAGACGTGGTCGTGACTCCACTGTCGCCAGAGTCGTGGAATCGCTGCAGTACCTTGTGCAACGTTGAGCCGAAGCTGAAGTACGACTTCGACCGCATGTACCACTTGCCGCGGTCGTCGACGTACGTCCATTTGTACTTGTCCGGGCAGGCAAGATAGGTCGTGATCTTGGATGGGCTCAGGCTAGGCTTACGGGCCACGCTCCCATTCTATCAGGTCAAGGCAGATGCACTAATGCGGCGCACGGTGAACGAAATTGGATGTATAACGTTCAGGCAGTTGGACAGCTTGCATAGGAAATTTGGACTGGCCGCGGCGATAGTGCTGTTGTACGCCGGCGCACTCGCCGATTCTGAGGACGTCCCGCGTTTGCAGGGCGTCCGTATCGCGCGTACCCCAACCATCGACGGGGTGCTGGCCGAAGGCGAGTGGGCAGCCCTGGCTCATGCGAGCGGCTTCATCGACCCGTACACCGAGACCAATCCTGTTGCTGACACAGAGATTTGGCTCGGCTACGACGACGAAGCCATCTATGTCGCTTTCTTTGCGCGCGACTCACAGCCAGACCGCATCGTTGCTCGTGAAATACAGCCGGGCGCAGTGTCGGGCGTTGGGGGTGGCCGCGGTGGCAGCACCGTCCGTGAGGACGTTCTTGAATTTTCGATCAACCCTTTCAACACCAGACAGGGGGGGATGTCTGAGTTTCGGGTGAATGCTCTTGGCACGACCTCGGAGAACATCGCCGGCGGTCGATCTGCCAAGAGGGAGTTTCGCGGGGAGTGGACGGCTGCAGCGAGGATCGTAGAAGGCGGATGGGTTGCGGAGATGCGCATTCCATGGGCAATTCTAAACATCCCTTCCGGTGAAGATATGGATATGGACATCAACTTCGCCCGGGGTCATGCCAGAACACAGGTCAACTCGTATTGGGCGAACAGAACGTTGCGACGGCTCTCTGATCTGGTCGGAATCTGGGAGACGGTAACACCACCTGCACAGTCGAGCGAGCAAAAGCTGCGTTTGCTCGGATACATCGCGCCGGAGTTCGACGAGGACGCAGACGATGAGTTCGCGATACGCGGAGGACTGGATGCGCGATACGAGTTCAATTCTCAAATGACCGGGCTACTGAGCGTCAGCCCGGACTTCAGGAACATCGAGCAGCAGGTTACGGGGATTTCGTTCACGCGGACCGTAAGATTTGAGCGAGACAGCCGACCGTTCTTCACCGAGGGCTCGAGCTTTTTCGGCGGCGGCCGAGGAGGCGGATTCAGCGACCAGCTGTTCAACAGTCGGGCGATTGAGGACTTCGACCAAGGCGCGAAGTTCTACGGCAACCTCGACGCGAAGAACTCGGTGGGCATACTGGTGACGCGAGAGGACGGGAGGCGAGTCGACGCCGTGCTGAACTTTCGACACTTGCTGGGCAATCGCTCACGGGTCGGCTTTTTTGCGTCCGCGTCGAGCGACACCGGCTTGAGGAACTACGTATATCAGGCGAACGCTACCATCGCGCGAGGCAACTACAACATTCGAGGATCGTATGGCGTTTCAGAGACGAACGGCGTCTCTGATACTTCAGGATCAGCAAATCTAAGCTACAACATTCCGAAGTTCTCGACCAGTCTGACATATAGCTGGGTCGATCCAGATTTCGATCCTGCTCTGGGTTTCATCCGTTTCACCAACCGGCGCGGCGCGTCATTCTTCACCAATTACAACACTGAATATCGAACTGGACCCCTGCGGTCGTTCAGCGTGTTTCTGTTCGGCCAAGACTTCAAGAAGTTCGATGGAGACAATCAGCAGAAGGGTGCCAGCCTGAACATCTCCGGCACTCTGCGTTCTGACATTCGGCTCAGCATCTCCGGACAGACGGAGAGGTTTGAAGACGAAGAGGAGAAGACGGTCTCGATCGGCGCGGACTTCAACGTCAGCAACCGGTTCCGGTCTTTCGGTTTTGATTACAACTTCGGCGAAAGGGCGGGAGAGCGGACGGAGTTCGTCAGCATCAAGGGCAATTACCGGTTTCCGGGCAGTATCGATGTCGGGCTGCGTCACTCGTTCCTTGACTTCAACGGTAGGACGGAGCAGACGATCGTAACGCTGGGCTGGGAGATCGACGCCAGGCAGTCGCTCACCGGGCGATTTGTATCGCGTGATGGCACCAACAACTACTTTGTCTCGTACAGCAGCTCCGGCTTCACGGGAATGGACTGGTTCGTGATCATTGGCGATCCAAACGCAGATGAGTGGAGAAGCAGGGTCACGGTCAAGTTCGTTTGGGCTCGATAGGGCGACCTGCCCTTCAGCCTGGCAGCGTAACTTCTGTTCGCACCTCAGCCGCTGTTTAGCGCTCTACCGTCTCACTTCTCGACGCGCTTGAAAGTCGATTCGTTGATCAGAGTCCAAGAGCCTCCTTCCTTGAATTCCAGCGTAAACGTATATTCGTCGTCGCTGACCTTCACGATTGTCGCTCTGCTCACGGAAACGTCGCCCATGATCTCCCAAGGGTCGCTGATCATCACGAGCGTGCTGCCGACGAGCCTGCCGTACTCGACGCGCGGCATCGGGGCCATGTTCGTGTAAGCGCTGGAAAAGTACCACTTGTTCTTCGCGTCGTAGCCGAACATCATGGTCTCAGTCATCTCCATCATTCCAAAGTCGCTAACGGTAGTGTGTCGCAGGAACTGGCCGTCCCAGACGGCCAAAACTTTGGTTTCGACCGGCATTTCCATGCCGTCGATATTCCAGACGGAAGATGAGACCCACTCTCCGACCATCCAATCGAACTTCTTAATCTCGTCGGATGGCTCGGTATTTGGCTGGGCCATGCAGAGGCTTGCAGCAAAAACGGCGGAAACGATCAGCAGTGTTTTTCTCATGTCGTACTCCGAGCGGCTGCGACCGCTTCTATCTCATTTTGCCTGAAGTGGGAGCGGGTTCGCTTTCTAAGGTGCCTCTTTTTGCGGGCAATCCGACGAACGGGAACTCAATTTGGCGGTGCGAACCGTATACTGCGGCGTGATGTTGAGTAGATACGCTCCTTTAATCGGACTGGGACTAGTCGGCGCTGCCGTCGCAGTGCCAGGCGGCACGGCTGTCCAACACCAGGACCAGGACGTCGCAAAGATGTTTGAAACGTCTTGCGCGTCTTGCCACGTGAGACCGGATCCGCAGTTCAAGACGGACAAGGCGTGGATCGATCGCATCGCTGGAACAACGTGAACCGGCACTCCAGAGAGCGTCCGTGGGGCGCTCGCAGCGTATTTGACATCTGACAGGGACAACTATCCGCGACTCATCAAGGAGAAGGCAGCACGCGGTCAATCCGGAGTGAAGTCGTCGATCGGTGAGGGCGCGGTTATTTTGCGCGACGCACATCAAAGGGAGATTAGACTTTCGTGGGACAAGAAAGGGCAGGCCGGCGAAACGCGGGCGTTGGCTCCGGGCACCTACACTGTCGTCGGCTACCGTGCCGTCAAGAAGAGCGAGGACGGCACTGAATGGATGATCACGGCAACCAGTATCAACTTCGCGAAGCTGGTTGTTAAGGCAGGCGAGATTACAACAGTGTCTGTTCCTAGAAAGATTCTGCAGAGCGGTCGCCTGGTACGGCGCGGTTCTAATACAAACGTCAACATGGCGCTCACGTACGGTCGCGGGGGCGTTACGATTTATCAGAACGGAAGGCGGATTGCGATGCCGTTCCGCGTCGTCGACGGCTACGGCAGGACGATCGGCAGTGGAAGTATCAACTACGGATGAGGCGGTGGCGGTGGAGCCGCGGTGCGGCTCAATTCGGATACCGACTCTGACCTTAAAGTCGTGTTCGACCTGCCGAAAGACATGCCGTTCCAGGTCAATTGAATTAGCCCAGCGATCAATAGACGGACAGGCCGGTACGGCCTGTCCGCTTCTTGCCAGTCTGATGCCCGGATATGCCAACATCGGTGCAGGTGAGATTAATGAATATCAATCGGATTCAAGGTCTAGCTATCGCTGCTTCGCTCATCCTGCCTTACTTCGCTACCGCGCAATCAGTGCAGTCCGACCTGCGGCGCACCCTCAAGCTCAAGCAGTACCTGACGATCGAGGATCTGACGGACGAGTACATGGCGATCAAGATAGGTATCGACTCGCTACTTGGCATGATGGGGCCGTACATGTACATGGACACGGTAGGTGAGGCCGACACCGTTGCCGAGCAGGTAGAGAGGATTCGGTATTTCGACGCTCGTTGGACCAAGGGCGACGTCGTCGAGATCGGGGGCACGGGGTATCTCGTGACGTACCAAACCGACGCGTTCGAAGTCATGGTGGCGATGGAAGGAGAGCATGAACCGTCCCAGGGCCTCGCGCTGCATCTCGACCTAGTCAACCTTGACAACATTATGAGTATCAAGCCGCTCGCGGACCTCACGCCCGAGAAGTACGGCGAGCTTTTCGGGGACCTCTTTGCAGACGTTTCGAGGATGAACGAGGAGATGGTTGGAACGAGAGCACAGACGACCGCGCTCAGCAATATCAGGCAGGTGTCCACTGCAATGATGATATACGCTACGGACTACGACGACATCACGCCCTACGCGCAGTCCACTAGAACGGTAGAGTATCTGATTTATCCCTACATGAAGAACTTCGAGTTGTGGAACACGCTCAATCCCAACGGCAGCCGCTTCCTGTTCAACATGGCGGTCGCTGGCGTCAACATAGCTGGTATTCCTGATCCAGTTGGGACAGTGATGTTCTACGAGTCGCATCTGTGGCCGGATGGACGCCGTCTTGTGTCGTTCATGGACACCCACGCGAGATTCCTGACCGAAGAAGAGTGGAATGAGGTCAAGGGATCCCTGAAACTGAAGCTCAAGAGGTCGGCGGTGCCGCTCCCAGCGGACTATGGCCTCAGGCGTGACAGCGCAGGACGTCCGATCCCGCCACCTGGGTGAGCCGCGCACGGCGCTCAGATAGACGTACAATCGTGCGGTGACCAAAGCTGACTCTCCCGGCGTGCACGTTCCGCCGCCGTTCATCTTCGCGGCGGCGTTCGGTCTGGGGCTTGGCTTGCACCGGCTTTTTGCCTGGTCCCTGCCTGCGTTCTTGGAGCTGCCCGGCATAGTCCTGGTCGTGGCTGGGCTCGGGCTGATGTTCGTGTCGGTCGGAGTGTTCTGGTCGCGGCGGACGACGATCATGCCGAACAAGTCCGCCACGGAGTTCGTGGTCGTCGGCCCGTACCGTTTCACGCGCAACCCGATGTACGTCGGGATGTCGGTAGCTTACGTCGGCCTGTCGTTTGCGTTCTCCCCAGCCTGGCCGCTCGTGCTGTTGCCGCTGGCGGTCTTTCTCGTCGGCCGCACCGTCATCGCGCGCGAAGAGGAGTACCTGCTGCGGACTTTCGGGTCTTCGTACGAGGATTACCGCTCCCGCGTGCGGCGCTGGATTTGACGGGTTTTCGCATCCCTCCACACTCGCAGTGTGGAGGGTTCAGTAAAGGAATCATGCATCGACAGAAGGTGCTCGTACAGTTCGCTCCCTCTCCCTAACCCTCTCCCTTTAGGAGTAGGGAGAGGGGACTTTCCGATCTCTTCGCGTGCCACTTTGTTCCGGTCGGCGTCCGGAACAGCACTGTTCCCGCCGCCTTCCTTGGATTCGAGCATCATCTTAAACTCGTCGCTGCTGACTTTCACGATGGTTGCCCTACTCACTGAAACGTCGCCAATAACGTCGTCCTTCGACATGATTTGCTCTAGACCACCTGCACTCGGCCTAACCCCGGACGATGGTCATGGTGGCGAGACCTCGGTGCTTGTAGTCGATCCGGTTGGCGGACATGACTATCCAGCCGGTCGACCTTTCGTACCACATGACCACAACGACCGAGTTCATACCGTGCACGTCCTCCCATTTGGCCCTGCCTTCGATCTTCCAGCAGTCGATCCCACGCGCTTTTTCCGGGCCGAGGAAGGTGTAGTCGTAGTCGAGTATGTAGTCGTCGTAGCCGTGCGTGTGCACCCAGCTGTCGCCGGGCAGGAGGCCTTGTTCGGGGAACACAATGAGCGCGGGGGTGTTGGTGGCGCCTTCCACCTTCTTGTCCGTAGTGCCGTTGTTGCTAAGGCTGCTGACGACGCCGCGCGAATCGGTGACGGTGGTCCAAAAGGCGCCGTCCTCATCGTTCAGCCTATTGGTCTTCCATGTGAATTGGCCTTGGCTGACTTTGACCAGCTCTATCGTCGACCAGAACTGTTCGCCTTTCGTCGGTGTCCTGCCTGCGTGCTCGGCGACCAGCTTTATCGTGTCGCCTTTTTTGCCGCTGAGCCGCATTTTGACAGGCGTCGCTCTTCGGGTCCACGTCACGACTTCGCCGAGCTGGAACTTCTGGCTCGTCCGTCTTTGGTACAGCCATCCGGTCGCGACCTCGATCATGCAGGTCGATTCGACCTGGGCCTTGGCTGTGCCCAAGTTTATCGTCGCCCAGGAGAGGATCTTGGCGCAATCTGTCTCGTTCACCGTCTCGACTCCTTCAAGCCTGTAGTAGACCTTCTGCCCGTCTGCGTAGGTGACCGTCCATTCGTCGCCTATGTCGACCGGTGTCTCCGGGAACTGCATCTGTGATGGCACGAGGCTGCTGCCGGACTTCGTCATGGTTTGTTGCGCTGGTCTCTCTTTGCTCATTACGACTTGGCCTTTGGTGTCGCTCACGCTGCTCCAGCTCGTGCCTGGCTTTGCCGAACTCGTTAGTTTCCAGGTGAGACGGTCCTCGGTCTTTGCGGTGAGTTCGATTCTTTCGTAGCCGGTGTACTCCCAGTCGTCCGCTTTTGCGGTGTACTGTTCGAACACCATGCGCTCTCCCACCATCGCTTCGATGCGAAGAAGCAGCGCGCCGTCTGTGGGCGCGGCCAGAGCCATCAATCCTAAGACCAACCCTATCATGCACACAATGATACCTCTGGCTAACTGACGGTCTGGCGGTGTTACAATTTCTAGAGATGGCGTTCCGTCATTGGCTCAACGGATTGCGATCTCGGTCTTCGTTGGTCGACGACATACCGCCCTGCTTTCTGGTTACTTCGTTCTCGTTTCTTCTCTTGGGGGCAGGACTCCTGTCGGGGTGTTCTGGCCGCTCGTGCTGTTGCCGCTGGCGGTCTTTCTCGTCGGCCGCACCGTCATCGCGCGCGAAGAGGAGTATTTGCTGCGGACGTTCGGGGCTTCTTACGAGGAGTATTGCTCACGCGTGCGGCGGTGGCTTTGACGGGTTTTCGAATCCCTCCACACTCGAAGTGTGGAGGGTCTTGTGCACTAGAAGTCAGACTCCCGCACTGCTGATTTGCACAGACATCCAAACAGCAGTGGCACCTGGCAGAGCTACGCGACCAACCCCAGCGAAGGCTCGACAGGAGCGGCTTCGCCAGCCGGGACGTAGATCGCGGAGCCGGAAGACGGAGCGCTGAACTGTGCGTTGCGCTCGGCGCGGACGCGGTAGACCGCCGGGCGGATCGTCACGCCGGTCAGAGTCTTCTTGGCCTGTGTTGTGCTGGTCACGACCTGCCAGCTGTCGCCGCTGTCATAGCTCACTTCGATCGTGAACGTACAGCCCCACTTGTTGCCGTTGCGGTCCCATTTCATTTTGACTTCGCCGTTCCCATTGCCCGTAGCGACAAACTTCAACGGAGTGAAAACACCGACCTTGCTCAGCCCGTCTGCGCGGATCGTCAGACCGAGTTCGCCGATGAGCGTCTGCGCGATGGCCGGGTTGGCCTGCCACTCTGCGTTGAACTTTCCGACGACAGTGAGCGAGTTTGCGCGCTCGATGTCTTTGCCTGCGGTCGCCGAAAGCGCAGCGGCAGCAGCGGCGACTTTCGCGTTATAAGCAGCGGTGAAATCGTCCCGCGCGGCATCGATCTCGGCCTGGTCCGGCGCATCGATTCCCAGGGCCGCCGCGTTCGCAGTCGCGACGTTGACGAAGTTGTTGAGCCATGCAATGAGGGATCCGTCGGTCAGCTTGTTGTAGCTCATGGTCGTGCTTCTTCCTCGGTCCAGCCGCGTTCCCGTTTCGTTTCCTCCAGAAGGCTCTACCGTTCTCACTATCGGCAAACCTCACAGATTACTTTAGGTTTTGTGCCTCGGAAATGTGGCAAAGAGGCTGGGAAACGCCGCATTTCCACGTGGAAACGTCACTTTTCCACGTGGAAACACCGCACCGTCACGTCGAATCGCCGCATCGTCACGTCTCTTCGCAGCACCCTCACGTCTGTTTGCCGGACCTTCACGTCAAAATGCCGTACCTCCACGTGAAAATGCCATACCTCCACTTGAAAACACCCCACCATCCCCCGTAAAACCAACCCGGGCCCGTCCGTTTCCCGTCCTCGTGTCACCCATTTCCTATCAAATCCGAACAACAGTGCCACCCGTCGACGCGACAGTAGAGGACTGGCTATCGTTCGTCCGCGGCTGAGAAGTCGAAATCCGGCACCCATCGGGTGACGTGGTCGCGCACATAATCCTCGTCGTAATGCGTGAACGGCGCCGAGGTCAGGTCGTGATAGAGACTACTTGCGACCTCGTACCGGCGATTGTCCTGCTTGATCGCAAATACTGCAAGGCGCAGAGCCTCGATCCAATAGTCTACATAGTCATCGCCCTCGTTCCATAGATCGAATTGGTCGACGACGTACTCGCCCATGTCAGCGTTCCTATCTCGGATTACGGCAAGTTGACCGTCGAGGATGAGGACGAACATCTGCCAGCGAAGGGCGTCATCAAGGGAATCCACGTCGGACTCTAAGAGCATGGCCGTCGTCTCACGATGTCGATCTGTGACTTCTGCCTTCACCTCCGTGTTCCCGACGTCAAAGGCATACTGCCAGAGCATCCAATCAGCATGCATCGACGGTTCAGACTCCGGCTGTGATTGCCGAATGACCTCCAAATGAACCGGACTCAAGTTCTTCGGGCGGACACCGCAGCACGTTTCCCAGTGTAGGTAGTTCGATGCACTGTCGACCTTGACAAGTTGAGGTCTATCGAAGAGATCCCGAATGTGAGCGATGTCACTTTCACGAGGCATGAGAAACGTGGTAGCTGCTCCCAGACAAGCGGGAAGGAATGCCGCCATAGATATGATCTGTTGAGTTGTCGAAACCGGATCCGATTGAGATGCGAAAAAGTAGAAAATTCCAAACGGAAAGGCGATTGAAGCCAGTGGCGCGACTATGATGGATAGGAGTTCCCGAACAAAAACACCGGTGACAGGTTTGAGCCCCATTCCGCAGTGTCCGGACAGAGGGTGGCTTTGTCCCAAAGTGAAAACAAATCGTCGCCCCTGGCGAAAGATCATTAGCGGGCCAACGTGCAGCGAGTAGAGTCGCTGTCCCGTGAGCCATCCAGCAACGAGGTGCGCCAGCTCGTGGATTGTGAGCGACAGAAAATACGTCGCATACGCGACCATGGGCAGAGCAACAGCTAGCCACAAGATATGGAACTCCTCCTGATTGCTGACACTTCTGGAGATTGCCACGAAACCGAAGACAACTGCACTGACTTGGAGTGTCCCACGGACGGTGCTCCCCAATCTCCTATCGTCTAGCGTTTCTTTAGCCATGGCCAGAGCCGAGTTTACCGGTGGCGGGTGGCCCGGCTGATCATGCTTGGCATTGTTGCAGGGAGCAGGGGGCGTGAGATACGGGGTGCGAGGGTCAAGGTTCAAGGGTCGAGGGTCTGGGACTGCGTAGGGGCTCCGGTAACATCAGACCGTGAAGATCAAGCTTGGGCATTCGCCTGACAGCGACGACGCGTTTATGTTCTGGGGGCTCGCGACGGGGGTCGTCCAGACTAACGACGACTACGAGCACATCCTGCGCGATATCCAGACGCTCAACGAGTGGGCGATGGAAGGGCGGCTTGAGTCGAGCGCCGTCTCCGTCCACGCTTTCTCGAAGATCGCCGACAGATACGCGCTGCTCAGGCACGGTGGCTCGTTCGGCGAGGGGTACGGCCCGATGATCGTCGCAGAGCAGCCCATCCCTCTTGATGAGTTAAAAGACACAGTCATCGCTGTTCCTGGCGAGCTGACCAGCGCGTTCTTGCAGCTTCACCTGTGGTTCGCCGACCATTACACTGGCGGACTGCCGTGGTCTGACGGCTTGGAGAAAGTGAGCGGGGAAGCTGTGGCTCGGGCGCTTGACCTCCACCCCCTAACCCCCTCCTCCATTTCGCCTCGCGGCAAGAATGGAGGAGGGGGGACTGGTAGAACGTCGCCCGCTGCACCGTCGTCCGATGGTCGCCAGGTCGACCAGGCGACAACCAGGCGACAACCAGGCGACAACCAGACGACGGCAGAAGGACAGGCGGCAGGCTTTCTCAAGCCGAAGTTCACGGTCGTCCCGTTCGACGAGATCATTCCCGCGATCAAGAGCGGCAAGGTGAAGGCTGGGCTGATCATCCACGAAAGCCAACTCACTTACGAAAGAGAGGGGCTGGTCGAGATCGTGAACATGGGGAAGTGGTGGCAGGAGCGCACCGGCGGACTGCCGCTGCCGCTCGGAGTGAACGTCGTGCGCAAAGACCTCGGCACAGAGCGCTGTGCGGACGTCTCCCGCTGCATGCGCGAGTCGATCGCCGCAGGGCTCGACAACCGCGAAAAAGCGCTCGACTACGCACTGCAGTTCGCCCGCGACATGGATCGCGAAACCAGCGACGAGTTCGTCGGCATGTACGTCAACGACCGCACCCGCGACATGGGCGAAGACGGGATCAAGGCGATCCGGCTGATGCTCGGCCTCGGCAGTGCGATCGGGATGGTGCCAGCGACAGCTATTGACGTGATCGATTGACACGCACCCCCTCCCTAACCCTCCCCCAAGGGAGAGGGGATTACTCCGCCGTCGAGCGGGTGAACCGCAAGTCTGCGACGGTCAGCCCGTCCTTCATCGACAGCAAGAACTCGCCGCCGAGCGCTTGGCTGAGCGAACGCATGATCTGCATTCCGAGCCTCCCCTTCGACTGATCGAAGTCGTCCGGCAGCGGGTCGCCTGAGTTGCTCATTACGAGCGCGACTGCGTCGCCGGATACGTCTACTTTGATGATGATCTCCCCAACGTCAGTCACCTTGAATCCGTGCTCGACGGCGTTCAGCAAAAGTTCGTTGAGGATCAGCGCGACCTGTGTTGCTTGAGTCGTGTTGAGGAAGCCGTCCTCGCCGGTAACCGTAAAACTGATGCTCTTGCCAGGCAGCATGAACGACTGCTGTTGGTGCTGGACCAAGCTTTTGGCGATCGTCATGATGCTGACGTGATCCAAGTCCTCGCGGCTGAGAAGCTCGTGCACTGCCGCAATCGCCAGAATTCTGCTGAGCGAATCCTCCAACGCTTCGTCCAGAGTCTTGTAATAGCTCTGTCTTTTCTGCAGTCTGAGCAGAGACGCAACCTGTTGCAGGTTGTTCTTGACGCGGTGGTGCATCTCTTGCATCAAGGTGTTGCGAACCTGCAGCCGCGCGTGCTCGATGCTGATCGCCGCCTGTTCGGCCAGCGTCTCAAGAGCAGCGATCTCTGCAGCGCGGAACTTCCTGATGCGATCCGTGTAGCAGGTGATGACGCCGACTGCGCGGCCGTGTAGCAAGAGCGGAACACAGACCATGCTTTTCAAGCCCTGCTCTCTCGCCAGATCGTGTCCGATGTAGTCCTCGTCCTCCTGCACGTTTTCAACGATCATCGTCTTCTTGTTCTCGATGACCCGGCCTGCGATCGACTGCCCGAGCTTGATCGCCTCTTTGCGCTGATACGCCTTGTTCGTCGCCTGCGTGGCGCGCAAGACGAGCTCTTGCCGGCGTTCGTCCAGCAGTCTCACGGTTACTACCTTGTAGCGGAACCGCTGCGCAGTCAGATTGACGAGCAGCTGTAGGATCTCCTCGAGATACGGGCTGGCTGCAATAGACCGCGAAACCTCGCTGACGACGCTCAACTTGTCGCCGATGGCGGCTGCATCGTAGCCGCCGCGGAAAACTTCCAGCGCAAACGAGACGTCGTTGACGACCGCCTTCAAATACTCAAGTTCGTCGTCAGTCGGGCTCCATGAATCCAGGCGCCGCAGAAAAAGAACGCCGACAGGTCCCTTGCGGTCGTTCAAGGCCATGCCGAATGCTGCGTCATACGGCGGCTCCGGTATTCCTGGGTGAACCGTGTAATCAGGGTCAGACTGCAAGCCGCTCTGCACGATGACAGGCTCGAATGAGGAGTACGCCCGCGACGCCGTACCCCGCCCCGGACCGAGCCGAAATCGACCGGCGTACTCCGGAGAGAGCGTGCTGGCCACAAGCACCAGAGCGTTCCCTGGGCCGCTGATCAGAATATCGCAGGCGTCCCAATCGGTCGATTCTTTTACGACTGTCGCCGCCTCTTGAAGCAGCTGCTCCTCATTCCGCGACCGAACCATGGCTGCCCTTAAGTCGGTCAAGATATCTTTGAGGGAAACGATAGGCTGAAAGTTTGCCAAGCAGCACCTCTAGAACGGGCCGATCGCAGTCGTGCTCGTGTTGTCCTTGCTCAGAACACGGTTTGCAATAGTCATCAGTTGATCGTTCGTCACCGCTCGGACGGCGTCAAGAGTCTCCTCTACCGGAATCTGCCGACCGTAGTTGATCTCATTCCGCGCCATGCGCATCATTCGGGTGCTCGTACTCTCTAGCGCGAGGACGACGTGTCCTGCGAAGTTCTTCTTCACCTTCTCCAGCTCCCCGTCCGGAGCACCGCTCTTCATGAGCTTGTCGAACTCGGATCGCACTATATCCTGAACCTGCTGCCACGTCTTCATCCCGGTGCCGCCGAAGACCGTGAACGCGCCGCCCGTGCTGTAAGACAACATGTACGAGCCGATTGCGTAAGCGAGACCTCGCTTTTCTCGAACCTCTTGGAAAAGGCGGCTGCTCATGCCGCTGCCGAGGACGCCGTCCATGACGATCGCAGCGTAACGGTCGTCGTCGTGCATCGAGACCCCGTCGCCGCCGATGCAAAAGTGCACCTGCTCGATGTCCTTCGCGATGATGTTCTCGCCGGCCGCGCCTTCCGGCCGTGCAAGCCCGTTTCCACGATCGCCCGCAGGGATGCCCCCCAGGCTCTCCTCTGCCCAGTTTCGAACGTCTTCCGGATCGACGTTGCCGGCGACTGCAAGAAGAATCGTTGCGCCGTTGTACCGTCGGGCCATGTAGTTTCGAAGGTCGTCCGGCGAGAACGAAGAGACCGTGTCCGGGACTCCTAGCACCGGCTTGCCGAACGGGCTGTCTTTCCAAAGCGCTTGGATGTGCAGTTCGTGAACATGGTCGCTCGGCTCATCGTCCGAGCGCTTGATCTCTTCGAGGACAACCCCCTTTTCGCGCTCCATCTCCTCTTCGGCCAAAGCAGAATCGCAGACCATATCCGCTAGGACGTCGATTCCGACCTCGGTATCTTCGGCGAGCACGCGGCAGTAGTAGCACGTGTTCTCCTTGTCGGTGAAGGCGTTCAGCGCCCCGCCGCGTCCCTCGATCTCCTCAGCGATCTGGAGGGCGCTCCTCTTTGCCGTTCCCTTGAACAACATATGCTCGATGAAATGCGTTATGCCAGCTTCGCGAGGCGTTTCGCACGTGCTACCTGTGCTGCACCACAGACCGATGGATGCGGAGCCGACGTGCGTAATCGGCTCGACGAGAACGCGAACTCCGTTGTCAAGCGTAGAACTGCTGATCGATTCCAATCGCTTACTCCAAGTTGGCGACGAGCTTGCCGAGCCCATCGACGCTGACCTCGATTCGGTCCCCGGACGTGAGAGGCCGACCGAGTTGCGAATCCTCCATGGGGGCTTTCTCAAGTTTCGGCCAGGCGATGACGTCGGCGCTTTGCAATCGGCGAATCCGGCTGGCGTACGACAACAGCTCAGCAAACGGCTTGTTGGATTCGTCCAGGCCGTGCATGATTTCTTGATCGTTCACCTTTACGTCGTACTTCCAGTTGAACGCGGTGGGGTTTGATCCGACCATGAACTCCGTCAGGCTTTCGGGGGTTGTCAGGAACGGGCCGATGGAAGTCGCGATATCTTGTGACGGCCCGGTCGGCAAGTTGTGCTGCTCCTCCTCCAGCGCAAGCTCGAGCGAGACGATCACGATGAGGATCGAATACCCAAGCGTGAACCCAACGGCTTCCTCGGGCTCGATCAACTCGCCGGCGTCCCTAATAACCCCGCAAATGCGAACGTCAATGTCGAACGACGTTCCGAACGAAGAAACGTCAATCGAAGCGTTCGGTCCGTATATGCCGCTGGAGTTCAAGTACTGATACGTATACTGAACCTGGCCGTGCCCGTCGTGATACTGGTTGAAGGCCCGGATGGACGGGGGGGCGCCGACTGGAGGAAGCAGCGCGATCTGTCCTGGGTCGCGGATTCCGACGGCTCGATCTCCATCGGTCTCGTAGTATCTGTCGTCGAGCATGATGCCGGACCGAACTTGATCGGGCTGCTCCTTCAGAACGAACCGGCATAGCTGCACAGGTTCAGGGTACCTGTTGGCCAAGCTGGAAACGGGACCGCAGGACGGCCCGAAACTCGATTGACAGTGTAGAACGATTAGGGTACGATGCTTGAACTCGGAAGAGGCAAGGTACGCGTTGAATGGCGGCATTGAAAATACTGGTTTGTGACGACGAGCGGCACATCGTTCGCCTGATTCAAGTGAACTTGGAGAGGGAGGGCTGGGAAGTCGTGACGGCGTATGACGGCAAGGAGGGCCTGGAGAAGGTCAAAGCTGAAAAGCCCGATCTTCTCGTCCTCGACGTCATGATGCCGTATATGGACGGCTTTGAAGTGCTGAAGTCGATTCGTAAGGATCCGGCTACCGAAAAGCTTCCAGTCATCATGTTGACGGCAAAGGCGCAGGACAAGGACGTGTTCGAGGGTTACCACTTCGGCGCTGACATGTACCTGACCAAGCCGTTCAACCCGCGAGAGTTGGTCAGCTTCGTCCAACGCATCGCAAAGGGTGATGTTGGGGACGGTGAAGGCAAGGGATCGAAGCGGTACGACTTGGACTGATCCCAGACTGTGAATTGACGCGGGCACGGTAATTGCCGTGCCTGTGTTCACTTATCATGCAATGGCACGCGACTTGCGGCCAAACTGAGTTCCGGTGAGCAGAATGGGAATATTTATCGCGCAGCTGTTCCAAGTTTCTGAAGACAAGATGGGGGCGCAGGAACTGATCATACTGATGTCGGTCCCGATCGTCATCGCCGCGATTGTACTGGTGGTTTCTCGAATGCTTGAACAGCGCGGCATGTCTAGGCTGATCAAGTGGTTAGCCGTCTTTCCGCTCATTGCTGGCGTCTTGCTCGGCGTAACTCCGTACCGGTCGGCGCATGACAGCCTGTACCTAGACTACACGCGAGCGAGCACCAACTCGCGCATGCTCCATGAGGCCACCCTCTACGCCCCGTCGGTGGCCCTGCTGGTCGTCATCGCCTTCCTCATCTACCTCGACCGTCGTCATCGCTTGGAGCACTGAGGTTCCCTCAAACGGCTGGAGAATTCCCCGCGGGAGAGCTACTCCTGACTCGTCGAAGGCGTTAGAATAGAGTGTAGATCGCCAATACTCTAGATTGCGGAGCGACTTTAGAGAGGCTCGTACGGGAATGGCAAACAAAATCGCAGAGAAGTTTGAACCGGGCGTCGGTATGACGACCAACATGGCGCCGTATATCGAGGAGGTGCGCGGTGGGGACGATCTTTACATAGATCAACCGTACGGTCTGTACTCGGAGGACAACCACGAGTGCTGGCGGCGTCTCTACGCACGAATGCTTCCGAGCTGGGAGAAGTACGCCAACGAACACTTCATGAAGGGCATCGGCAGCCTGATGATGGACCCGAACAAAGTGCCCTTGCTCGACGACGTCAATGTGAAGCTCTCCAAGCTGACTGGTTTCAAGGCCAAGGCCGTCGCCGGTTACATACCAGCGTATAAGTTCATGGAGAGCTTGCGGAATCGCGTGTTCCCAACTACGATCACGATTCGACACAAGGACGAGCTGGACTACTTGCCCGAGCCCGACATCTTCCACGACATCGCGGGCCACGTGCCGATGCACACCGACCCGGCGTTCGCCGACGCGCTGGTCCGGTTCGGCGACGCTGCGCACACGGCCGCCGAGATCTGCAACGCGATGCCAGACGAGGAGGAGAAGGTGCGCCGCCTGACCAGCATCATCAAAGCGATGGCGCGGTTCTTCTGGTTCACGGTCGAGTTTGGGCTCATGAAGGACAAGACGGGGAAGGGGTACAAGGTTTACGGCAGCGGCATCCTCAGCTCGCAAGGCGAAATCGTGTACTCGATCGAGGACAAGGACGCGCAGCGGTATCCGGCTCAGCTCGAGTGGATGGTCAACCAGTACTTCGAGATCGACAAATTCCAGCCGCTGTACTTCGTCGTCGACTCGTTCGACCACCTGTTCTCGCTGACCGACGAGCTGATCGTATGGATGAAGGAGGGCAAGCTGAACAACGTCTCCCCCGGCGAGCCCCACATCAGCGAGACTGACCTCAAGAGCTTCATGGAAGCCAGCGCGACGGTGTAGCCGCTCAAAAACCTTTCGCGCCTCTTTAGGCCGGACCATGTCGTCCAATGAGATGAAAGGATACAATAAGGTAAAGACATGGCTGTCGAGATACTTTTCCCTGAGTTGGGCGAATCGGTCCACGAAGGACAGGTCAGCAAGTGGCTGAAGCAGGTTGGCGACTTCGTCAAGGAGGACGAACCGGTCGTGGAGATCATGACCGACAAGGTCAACACTGAGCTCCCTTCGCCGGCAACGGGCATCCTCGTCGAGATCACCGTGCCCGAAGGCGACGAAGTCGAGGTGTTCCACAAGATGGGCGTCATCGAGGAGGATGAGGCCAAGGCAAGGGAGATGATCGCCAGCGGAGCATCGGCATCGGTGGAAACAAAGGTTGCCGTAGCCGCCGTCGCGACTGCTGCCAATGAGCCGGTAGTCACACCATCCGGCGATCGCAAGTGGTTTACGCCCGTCGTGCGAGCGATGGCTCGCGAAAGCGGGATCAGCGACAGCCAGCTCGCCGCGATCAGCGGAACAGGCCAGGGCGGCAGGGTCACGAAGAAGGACCTTGTTGCCTACCTGAAGAACGGCGGAGCTGTACCAAAGCTGGACGCTAGGCCGAGCGCGCCGACAGTCGCTGGCCCAGAGCAAACGGTCACGAAGCTGACCGGAATGCGCAAGATGATCGCAGACCACATGGTGCGCTCAGCGCAGTCGCCCGTCGTCAGCACGCTGATCGAAGTCGACCTCACGGCCGTCGTTGATTTCCGCACGAACAACAAAGAGTCATTCCAGAAACAGCACGGCGTAAAACTGACCTACACTCCGTTCTTCATCGAGGCGATCACCAATACGCTGGTCGAGTTCCCGGCGCTCAACTCTTCGCTGACGGACGACGACGAGGTTGTGACCAACCGCGCCGTGCACATGGGCATCGCCGTCTCGCTCGGCGAGGACGGCACCGGCGGACTGATCGTTCCGGTGATCCGCGACTGCCACAAGAAGACGCTCGTCGAAGTTGCGCGAGACCTGGCTGAGATCGCCAAAAGGGCGCGCGCCAGCCAGCTCGGCACGGAGGACGTCAAGGGCGGGACGTTCACGCTGACCAACCCCGGCACGTACGGAGCGACGCTCGGCACTCCGATGATCAACGCGCCGCAGGCCGGCATCGTCGGGATTTACGGCATCAAAAAGCGCCCGGTCGTGATCAACGACGCGATCGCGATCCGCTCGATGGTGAACATTGTGCTCACTTACGACCACAGGCTGGTCGACGGCATGACCGCAGGGAAGTTCCTGCAGGCGCTGAGAAGGCGGCTCGAAGAGTTCGACTTCTATCGGTAGGGCTGGCTAGTCCCGAGTATTGAGTCCCGAGAACTGTCAACTGTCAACTGCCAACTTGAGCCGCCGCGGCGAGCGTCTCCCCAACGAGCGAGGCCGATTCTACGGCACGGGCGCTGGCTTGAGGGACCAGTGAACTTCGTCGACTTTCGCTATCCTCTCGAGTCCCGGGCCGCCGGGGTCGAACCAGCTGATCCGCGCCTTCATGGCGAAACCCTCAGGCTTCATGTAGTCGTTCGGGTTTAGAGCGACGGTCTTCTCCACCACGCTGTCCGAGCCTGTCGCCGTACGGGTGTCCACCTCGTCCCACTGGTTGGTTTCATAGTTGAACAGCTCGATGCGCTGGTCTCCGACAAGCCCGCAGGATGCCTCCAGTTTGATCGTGAGTTCGGCAACGCTGCTTAGCGGCGACGTCGTTTCTACTTCAATCTGGAACGGGGGTTGAGGTGGTGAAGGACCGGGCGCGTCCTCGATCGTGACGTACTGGTTGTCGCTTTGCCAAAGGTCGGAGAGAGCGCCGGAAGCGAGCTGACCAACCGTGACGTTGAAGCTCTCCGGGTAGACGTGCTCCAGACCGTCCGAGACGCGGATATAGGCAGCCGTTTGGCAAGGTACCCCACTCTGATTGACGACGAACAGCATGTAGTAGCCGGGCGGCGCGTCGTTTGCGTTTGCTGGGGCCACCACTTGGAGCCGTTGAATGCCCTCCGTCGGCGGCGGCAGCACTTCGGTGAAGACGAGGTTGACAAACCGCTGGTTCTGGTCGAACGAGTGCGTTACTGCGCCGAGGCGCAGCAGGCTTACCTTTTCGACGACCGACCCGCCTTCAAGGTCCACGGTCACTTGGAACGTGTCCCCGTAATTGATTTCACTTTGGAAGCTCTGGATGCTGCATCGAATCGGGCTCCCGTCCAAGTACGGCGGCGAGAAGATGTCTCCGGACCTTGTATTGAAACCTGGCGAACCGTTGCCTCCGGCGACCAGAACGGTAGCGTCCTTAAGCAGAACGGCCGTTGAGTGGTACCACCTGGGATGGTCCGCAGGCATTGGTGCGAGCAAATCTCCCCACGTTCCGTCTGCAGGGTTGAAGATCTCCGGTTCGTATACGGGATCAACGCTTTCGCCCGGCGGCACATTGTCAGGGTCTTGGCCAATCCGGTTGCCGCCCACCGCGAGGACCGTGCCGTCCGGCAAGGGCACCAGGTTATGGTTGCGCCGTTTCTTCTTCATCGGGTCTACGCTGGACCATTGCGGGCTGTCATCGCTGAAATCTATGACGATGGCATCGGCGATCCCTTCACCGAGGTGGCTGGGTGCCCCGCCGCTCTGCAGCACCTTCCCCGGCTCGTAGATGGCGACTGATCCGTGATGCTGGCCGTTGTAGGTCGGGTGTGAGGGAAAATCTTCCCATGTGAGCGTGATCAGGTCAAGGGCGCGAGCGTCGGGGCCGGGCCCGGCGTTAACGAGTTTGTCGCCGACGCCGCGCACTTTCGATACGAACATGAAGGGGTAGAGATCTGGCAGTTGCGAACTAGCAGGCAGTTCCGACCAGACGTTCTTCTGGGGCAGATACACCTCGGGGATGGTGGATACTACCGGTGGCGGCGGCGGCGGCACAGCCTGCTCTTTGTAACCCATGAACGCCGTCAACCGACCATCTGCCAAGGTTGTGATCGTCGGATACCAGCGCTGGTGGTTCATGAAATAGCTCGGGTCGCGGTCCCACTGATCCGGCGGCAGAGTCGCCGGCTTGAAGAAACTGACGTCCTTCTTGCTCTGCAGCGGGTCTCCACCGTCCCAGTTGCTGCCAGCGACCAGCACTTGGCCGAGCTCTTCCGCTGCTGCCCGGAAGTCCAGGTGCGCGTGGCCGGCGCAGAACAGATCCGTCCCGGTGTGGTCGACGTTCTCGAACGTGCCCGGGTTTTGCTGGTCCCAAAGCCTTGCGACCGTGATAGAGTCGATTTGGAAACCCCAAATCAGTATCTTGCCGCTTGGCAAGTGAATGCTGTGGACTGCGGCCAGATAGCTCGGCCAATTCTGAACTGTATCCCAACTGCCCGCCATCTCTTACGGCCTCCTTCTGCGCAGAAGATAGAGCGCGCCTGCTGCCAACACCATTAGGGTGGTCGGTTCTGGGACAACATCCACCAGGTCGACGTGCAACGGGTTGAACACAGCGGGGTCGCGCGCACCGAAGACCAGCCCTACCCAGTTGCCGGACAGCATGTCCGAATCCGTGGAGCGCAACAGCAGTTCCCCGTTGAGGAACGCCTCCAACGTCGTCCCGGTCCGGCTCAGCCGAAACTCGTGCATTCCGGGTGGCGGAGCCGGAACTTCGATGTATCCGTCTCGGGTGTTGTTGAAAGAGACGATCACTACTGGGTCTGCATTCCGCGGCTCGCGGTACCCAATTGTAGCGATATCTCTATTCAGGTTAGCGCCGTTCCAAATCGTCAGGCCCATGCCACGACCCACGCTACCCGAATCCCATCCCATGATGGAGACCGCGTCGAAGTTCGCCAACGCTGGCAGCTCCGCCAGAATATGCACGCCGTGAATCTCGGCTTGGCCGAAAACCCTCGTCACGTGCAGCATGCTGTCGCTGACGCTGTGTTCCCAGCTCTGGCCCCAACTGGTGAACCGCCAGTGGCCAGCCAGCCTATCGCCTTCGAAGTGGTCGAAGAACTGCGCTGCCGCAGTAAGCGGCACCGCGAGCGCGAGTATCAGAATGTATCTCCTCATCACTTTCTCCAGTCTCCAATGTTTAACTTCTAATCAAACTATATTGTACAGCACATTTCGCACAAATCAGTATCTTGCCGCTTGGCAGGTGAATGCTGTGGACTGCGGCCAGATAGCTCGGCCAATTCTGAACTGTCTCCCAACTGCTTGCCATCTCTCACGACCTCCTTCTGCGCAGAAGATAGAGCGCGCCTGCTGCCAACACCATTCGGGTGGTCGGTTCTGGAACAACACCCACCAGGTCGACGTGCAACGGGTTGAACACAGCGGGGTCGCGCCCGCTGAAGCCCAGCCCTACCCGGTTGCCGGCAAGCATTTGCGAATCCGTGGAACGCAACAGCAGTTCCCCGTTGAGGAATGCCTCGAGCGTCGTCCCGGCTCGTCTCAGTCTAAACTCGTGCATTCCGGGCGGGGGTGCCGGAACTTCGATGTACCCGTCGATTCCGTTATTGAAAACGACGATCAGTATTGGGTCTGCAGCCCGCCGCTCTAGGTAGACCATTCCCGCTGGTGCCCTTGCAAATGCTCCTACGGGATGACCGTTCCAAATCGCAAGACCTATGCCACGACGCGCCCCGCCCGGCTCCAAGCCCATGAGGGAGACCGCGTCGAAATCCCCGAGCGCTGGCAGCTCCGCCAGAATGCCAACGCCGGATATCTCGCCTTGGCCGAAAACCCTCGTCACGTGCAGCATGCTGTCGCTGACGCTGTGCTCCCACTGCTGGCCCCAACTGTAGAACTCCCAGTGTTCGGCGAGCTCGTTTCCTTCGAAATGATCGAAGAACTGCGCCGCCGCCGTGAGCGGCGCCGCGAGCGCGAGTATCAGAACATATTTTCTCATCACTTTCTCCAGCCTCCAATGTTTAACAGCTTACCAAATTCATTATACGACACATTTTTGATCAGATCAGAACCTTGCCGGTGTGAAGGTGGATCATGTGAACGGCGATCAGACCGGAAGGCCAATCGTTCGCAGCGATAGTTTCCCAACTTCCAGCCATCTCTATCTCCTCCGTCGTCTGAGCAGCACGAGAAGAGCGACGCTCAGCGCGGCAAACGTTCCAGGCTCGGGAACAGGAGTCATCCGGTACGCATGGTAACGCCCATTTATTATCCCCTGACCGACAATCTGGCCCGCGTCGTTGATCCCGTTAGCGTAGCGAAGTTCCCACCCAGAGCCGGTCGGAAGCAAGTCGTTCAGATCGGTCATCGCCCCGTTTCTCCACAGGAATGCGCGCCTGCCGCTCCAACCAACAACGTCGCCGGCAGCGTTGATGTCGAATGCCGAGCTTTCGTTGCCCAGCAGTGTGCCCAGATCGGTCATGACTCCGCTCTCCCACAGGAACGCGTGCTCCGATCCTCCGGGTGAGAGCTCCGAACTGCCGACTGCCTGAGCCGAATCGTTGATCGCGTAGGCCGAGCTGTCTTCGCCCCCGAGCGTTCCCAGGTCTGTAATCGCGCCGTTCTCCCAGAGAACAGCCCGGAAATCCGTGCGGTAGCTATAACCGACGACCTGGGCCTGCTCGTTGATGTCCGCAGCACCGCTGAACAGTTCACCCGGCAGCGTGCCGAGGTCGGTCATAAACCCGTTCTCCCAGAGGTAAGCATGGCCACCGCCTGCGTTAGGTTCCGCCGAACCTACAACCTGGCCGGAATTGTTGACGCCGCTAGCTGTACTGTATGAGCCTCCGAGGGTTCCCAGGTCGGTGATCGTTCCTCCGCGCCAAAGAGTCGCACGGCGCTCCTCAGGCTCATATCCACGGATCGACACCCCCACGACCCAGACGGAGTCATTGACTGCGGATGCGTCGCCCCTATCGTAACCTGGAAGAACGCCGAGATCGAACATCCCGCCGTTCCGCCAAAGGAACGCTCTAGAAATGCTCGGGGGAATGTGGGAGTAGCCGACGACGTGACCAGAGGCATTGATGCCCCCCGTGCCGCTCCAGTCACCGCCCAGGGTTCCCAGGTCTATGATCGTGTACTGCGCTGCCGCGCTGAGCGGCACCGCGAGCGCGAGTATCAGGACGTACTTCCTCATCACTTTCATCAGTCTCCAAAGTTATAACGCTTAATCAAACTATATTGTACAGCACATTTCGCCCAGATCAGAACCTTGCCGCTTGGCAAGTGAATACTGTGGACTGCGGCCAGATAGCTCGGCCAATTCTGAACTGTCTCCCAACTGCTTGCCATCTCTCACGACCTCCTTCTGCGCAGAAGATAGAGCCCCTCTGCTGCGAACACTATTAGTGAGGCTGGCTCTGGAACAACCCCAACCATGTCAACGTGCAGGGGGTTGAACGCGACCGGGTCGCTGCTGCTAAAGCGCAGCCCTACCCAGTTGCCGGACAGCATACGCGAATCCGAGGAACGCAGCAGCAGTTCCCCATTGAGGAACGCCTCGAGCGTCGTCCCGGTGCGTCTCAGTCTAAACTCGTGCATTCCGGGTGGGGGAGCCGGAACTTCGACAGATCCGTCGATTCCGTTGTTGAAAGAGACGATCACTACCGGGTCTGTACCCTGCCGCTCGAAGTAGACCATGATCGCTGGTGCCCATCCGAACCCGGTGGGCTCACGGTTCCAAATCGTCAGGCCTATGCCACGCCGCGCCCCGTCCGGCTCCAAGCCCATGAGGGAGACCGCGTCGAAGTCCGCCAGCGCAGGCAGCTCCGCCAGAATGTGCACGCCGTGAATCTCGGCTTGGCCGAAGACCCTCGTCACGTGCAGCATGCTGTCGCTGACGCTGTGCTCCCACTGCTGGCCCCAACTGGTGAACCGCCAGTGGCCTTGCAGCCTGTCGCCTTCGAAGTGGTCGAAGAACTGCGCCGCCGCAGTGAGCGGCATCGCGAGCGCGAGTATCAGGACGTACTTTCTCATAGCTTTCTCCAGTCTCCAAAGTTATAACGCTTAATCAAACTATATTGTACAGCACATATCGCGCAAGGCCCGCGCTCTTTTGGATGCGTCGCCTGCTTTGCTGTCGCCCAGTTGTCGCCTAGTTGTCGCCTAGTTGTCGTCCATCTTCAGCATTCGCTCGCGCAGTCGCCGGCCGACGTCTTCGATCGCGTGGCGGCTCTCCTCTTCACGCATATGGTGCAATCGCTTCTTGCCGGTCTTACTTTCGGCGACCCACTCTTCGGCGAACTTTCCTGAGCGAATCTCGCCCAGCACCTGTCGCATTCGCTCCTTGACCGATTCGTCGATCAGCAGCTTGCCTGCCCGATAGCCGCCCCACTCGGCGGTGTCGCTGATCGCTTCGCGCATGCCAGTCAGCCCTCGTTCGTACAGCAGGTCGGTGATCAGCTTCGCCTCGTGCAGGCATTCGAGATACGCGCTCTCCGGCGAATACCCGGCCTCGACTAGAGTGTCGAACGCAGCCTTGATCAGCTCCGGTATCCCACCGCACAAGACCGCCTGCTCACCGAAGAGGTCGGTGACGCACTCCTCCTCAAACGTCGTGTGGATGACGGTCGAGTGACAGCCGATCCCCCATGTGTAGCTCAGCGCTATCCCAAGCGCCTGACCGGATACGTCTTGATGCACCGCTACGAGCCCGGCCATGGAACGCCCCTCGGAGACCTCCTTTCGCAGCGATGCTCCCGATCCCTTTGGCGCGGCCAGCACGACGTCGATGTCCTGGCGAGGTTTTAAGAAACCGAAATGGATTGAGAACCCGTGGCAGACGAGCAGCGTTTTCCCCGGCGTCATCGCCTTTGAGATCTGCTCTTCGTACACCTCCGCCATGCTCTCGTCGGGAAGTGCGAGCACGACAAAGTCCGCCGGCGACGTCGCCTCGCCTAACGAGGTTGGCTCGAAGCCGTCGGAGACGGCGTTCTTCCACCCCTGCCCTCCGCGACGCTGGCCCACCAAGACTGTGATGCCGCGGTCCCGCAGGTTCAGTGAATGGGCGCGGCCCTGGTTGCCGTAGCCGATGATTGCTACGGTCTTGCCCTTGATCAGGCTGGGGTCGATGTCGGACTCCGGAATGATGGTCGGCATGGGTCGTCAGGCGGGCTCGCCTGGCTCAATCATGACACCCGAACGGTCGTGCTGGTAGATCTCCCAGGCGTGCAGAGGCTCGCTCTCGCCCATATTGAATGTGGAGTGGCCATCATGATGAAAGCGGGGCTCTGAGGTCGATGATCACGGTCGCCAGTCCTGCAAATCCGGCGTTGAACCTGGGGCAGAGGACTTGGTCCGTCACGGCGCACAGCAACCTTCCCAGTTTCCCTTAATTTCCCTGGCGAATTGGTGCATCGTCCGGCCTTTGGGGTTAGAATGAAACAATGATCGCCGAGCGCGAATTTTCTGGATACATAGCGGCGGTCAGCCTCCGAGTTTCACCTCGCGCTCGCGGAATTCGCCTCTCAGTTGAACCTGAGGGGGTCCTGGTGACCGTTCCTCGCAGGTACACGCTCCAGGATGTCAACGAGGCGCTGTACATCCACGAAAACTGGATCGGCCGGCAGCTCGGAGAGCTCCTGACCGATCTGGATCGGATCAGCCCCGACGCGATTCCGTACCAGGGCGACGGGTATCCGATCATGCCGAGCCCGATCAAGCTGGTGCTGTTCCAGGACGGCGAATTCTTGGCGCCAGGCAAGAGCCGAGAGGCGAGAAAGGAGGCGGTGCGAGGGTGGATGACGAAGCAGGCTAGACCGGCCTTTTCCAACGCGGTGGCTGAGCGGGCCTTGGAGATGGGAGTGTCGCCCAGTCGCGTGATCGTCCGGGATCAAAAGCGCCGCTGGGGTTCGTGCTCGTCGAAGAGAACGATCTCGCTGAACTGGCGGCTGATCATGGCTCCGGAGGAGATTCTGGACTACATCATCATCCACGAACTGGCCCACCTCAGGCACATGAACCACTCGCGTCGATTCTGGACGCTGGTTGAGCGCCATTGTCCGGACTACCCGGAATGCGAACAGTGGATCAGCGACGAGGGCCGTCGCCTTATGATGGAGTAGGCGCAGGCGGCACCGGGACGGTGTCGAATGTGAAAGTGCCGTCGCGGAAGTCTATGCTCACGCTCTGCCCATCCTCAATCGACCCGGAGAGCATCATCTTCGCCAGAGGGTTCATCAGTTCTTTTTGAATCGCCCTCTTGAGCGGTCGTACTCCGAATACCGGGTCGAACCCGACGGCCGCGATTTCAGAGACGGCCGCGTCGGATAGCTCAAGCTCGATCCGTCGCTCCCTCAGCCTTTCACGCAGATGGCCGATCTGAATCCCCACGATCTCCTTGATCTGGCTGGCGTTCAGCGACCGGTAAACGACGATGTCGTCCAGTCTGTTGATGAACTCCGGCCGGAAGAACTGATCGACGATCTCCAGCACCTTCTGCTTGGTCTCCTCGAAGCCCTGCTCGGTCAGCGCGCCCTCGCCGTAGTGTTGTGAACCGAGGTTGCTGGTCATGATGACGATCACGTTTCGAAAGTCGACGGTCCTGCCGTGGCCGTCCGTCAGACGGCCGTCGTCGAGCAGTTGCAGCAGGACGTTGAAGACCTCGGGGTGCGCCTTTTCGATTTCGTCGAGAAGCACGACGGAGTACGGACGTCGCCGCACGGCCTCGGTCAGCTGGCCGCCTTCCTCGTAGCCAATGTACCCCGGCGGTGCGCCGATCAGTCTTGCGACGGAGTGCTTCTCGCCGTACTCGCTCATGTCGATCCGAACCATCGCCCGTTCGTCGCTGAACATGAACTGCGCTAGTGCTTTGGCAGTCTCCGTCTTGCCGACGCCGGTTGGGCCGAGGAACAGGAACGAGCCGATCGGCCGGTGCGGGTCTGCGATGCCCGAGCGCGATCTGCGGATCGCATCGGCGAGCAGTCCTAGCGCTTCTTCCTGCCCGACGACTCTCTTTGCGAGCTGTTCTTCGAGAGTGAGCAGCTTCTCCAATTCTGCTTGCATCAGCTTTGACACGGGGACGCCCGTCGCCTTGCTGACAACCTCGGCGATGTCCTCGCTGGTGACCTCTTCTCGCAGCGATCTCGAGCCGGATTTCATTTCGCTGAGCGATTCCATCTCTCTTTCGAGTTCCTTTTCAAGAAGCGGGATTTGACCGTGCTGGATCTCTGCAGCTTTCGTCCAGTCGAGGTCTCGTTCGGCCTGCTGCAGCTCAACGCGCAGGGCGTCGATTTCCTCTTTCAGCTCTCTCGCTCGCTCGATCTTCTCCTTCTCCGCCAGCCACTTGGCGCGCATCGACGTGCCCTGTTCGTTCAAGTTTGCGAGCTTCTTCTCGGTCTCGACGAGCTTCGCAATACTGGCTTTGTCAGTCTCTTTCTTAAGAGCCTCTCGGTCGATCTCGAGCTGCACGATCTGTCGCTCGACGTCGTCTAGCTCTCGGGGCACTGATTCGATTTCGATCTTCAGCTTGCTGGCGGCTTCGTCGATCAGATCGATCGCTTTGTCGGGCAGGAAGCGGTCTGTGACGTACCGGTTGCTGAGGGTTGCGGCGGCGATGATCGCCGAGTCCGTGATCCGAACGCCGTGGTGGATTTCGTACCTCTCCTTCAGCCCGCGCAGTATCGAAATGGTCTCCTCTACGCTCGGCTCTTCTACGAGCACGTTTTGGAACCGACGTTCCAGCGCCTTGTCCTTCTCGATGTATTGGCGGTATTCGTCAAGCGTCGTCGCTCCCACGCAGCGCAGCTCTCCGCGCGCCAACATCGGCTTGAGCATGTTCGCTGCGTCGATCGAGCCTTCCGCTTTGCCAGCGCCGACGAGCGTGTGCATCTCGTCGATAAAAAGAATGATCGCTCCGTCCGTTTTTTTGATCTCGTCAAGAACGGCCTTGAGCCGCTCCTCAAATTCCCCGCGGTACTTCGCGCCAGCCACGAGCGCGCCCATGTCGAGCGCGACGATGGATTTGTTCCGCAGTCCGTCCGGAACATCGCCCGCGATGATGCGCTGAGCAAGCCCCTCGACGACGGCAGTCTTTCCGACGCCAGGCTCTCCGATCAGAACGGGGTTGTTCTTCGTGCGCCGACTCAGCACCTGTATGACGCGCCGAATCTCATCGTCTCTACCGATGACAGGGTCGAGCTTTCCGGCGCGCGCCAATCCCGTCAGGTCGATCCCGTACTTTTCTAAAGCCCGATAGCTGGATTCAGCGTTCGGATCCGTGATCTTCCTGCCCGCACGGATGTCTTCGATCGCCGTCTCCAGGCCCTCCTTGGTGACCCCGTGCTGCTTGAGAACTTTGCCGGCGGTGCCTTTGTCGTCGATCATCGCGAGCAAAATGTGTTCGGTCGAAACGTACTCGTCGCTGAGCCGGTCGGCCTCTTGGAACGCCGTGTTGAAAGCCGCCTGCATGCGGCTGCTGATGGTTCCGCCGTGTTCCGCGCCGCCTGTGATTTTCGGTGCGCGCTCAAGCACTTCTACGAGCTCTTGTCGGACGGCGTCTGACCGGACGTCGAGCTTGGCCAGCAAGGAGGCCGACACGCCGCCTTCCTGCTCCAGCATGGCTAGCAGGTAATGCTCGACCTCGATGGCCTGGTGGGAGAATTCTCCAGCCTTTTGCTGTGCGTCTTGGAACGCCTCTTGCGCCTTGATCGTGAGTTTGTCGAATCGCATTGGTTCTTGAGCCTTATGCTATCAAAGGACGTGCTTCTATTATATATTTACGGGTCGAGAATCGTCGCGTTCCGAGTTGGAGTCGATTCCCAGCAAATAATATTGCTGCTCGTCTCCGGACTTGAAATCAGGGTCCGGCTTCGGGAATTTGGCGCCTTGCGAGCGCAACATCCGATCCAGCTTGGCTTTCATAGCTTTGACGGTCGATGGCCGCGAGGCTGAGAGGTCTCGTTGCTCCGACAGGTCGGTGTCCAGGTCGTACAGCTCGTAGCTGTCCTGCTGATACCGATAGATGAGCTTCATGTTCCCGTCACGGATGATGGAGTACGGCGTGATGTTCGTGTCCCACCAGTAGTGCGGGAAGTGCCACGTCAGCGCCTCGCGGTCAAGGATGCCGTTTCCTGTGATCACATTCGACAGATCGATACCGTCGATTGACAACGAGTCCTGACCAGTTGCACCGGCAATTTGAGCAAACGTCGGAAATAGGTCGGTGCTCATGATGATTTGGTCGGACACCCGGCCGGCTGGAACGTGACCAGGCCAATGAAAGATGTACGGCTCGCGGATCCCGCCTTCGTACGGGTAGCCCTTGCCTTTGCGAAGCGGTGCATTGTCAGTAGCGGGGAAGTGGACCGCGCCGCCGTTGTCCGATGTGAAAACGATCAGCGTATTCTCAAGGAGCCCTTCGCTCGCAAGCGCTTCAACGATGCTTCCGAGTGCCTCGTCGACGCTCTCGACCATCGCCGCATAGACCGGCTCCTTTTGATTGGTCTTTGGCTTTCCCTCGTACTTCGCAATCAGATCATCCTTGGCTTGGATCGGCGAGTGCACGGCGTAGTGCGCGACCATCAAGAAGAACGGTCGGTCGCGATTTCTCTGGATGAACGCTACGGCTTCGTCTGCCTCCCGGTCGGTCAGGTATTCGCCCTTTAGACGTGGCTCGAGGTTAGGAAACGTTGTGCGCTGGTGAACCGGCGGATACGGGTCGAAGTAGTCAGGCGGGTGACCGTAAGAGTTGCCGCCGAGGTTGAAATCGAACCCTTGGTCTTCCGGCCAGTACCCCTTCGGGCCGAGGTGCCATTTGCCGATGAAACCGGTCGCGTACCCCTTCGATCGCAGCACCTCTGCAATGGTCAGTTCGTCCCGCTCCATCCATCGCGGGTTCGTCGGTGTGAGGAGTTGTCGATCTGGACCGCCCTGAAACTCCGGTCTGCCTCTGACTTGCTCTTCGCTCCAATCAACGCCCTCCAGCGGCCTGATCCAATCGGTGATCCCGCTGCGCGTTGGGTATTTGCCCGTTAGTATTGAGTATCGCGTCGGCGAACAGACCGCGCATGCGGCGTACCCTTGCGTGAACTTCATTCCGTTGGCTGCCAACCGGTCGATGTTCGGCGTCTCGTAGTAGGTCGAACCGTACACTCCCACATCGGTCCACCCCATGTCGTCTACGAGGATCAAGACTATGTTCGGGTGGTTTACTTCTTTCGCGATCGCGGCGCGTATGCTCTCTGCCACTTCACCCGCAAGCACCCGCGATGTTTCTTGCTTGAAATGCACGTTGCCAGGACCAGTAAACGCCTCATAGCCGATCTTCATGATCGTTGCGTGAAGGTCGTTGATCGGTACTCCGTGACGGTACATGACTTTCTGTGCTATCCAGTTGTAGCGAGTGTCGTCGCCGACGTAGCGTCCAGCCTCGCCGGGCGGCACCGGAGTAGTGCTTGCCCAGATGAGCCTTGCGCCAGTTTCTTTCAGTCGCACGACCAAAGCTTCGAGGTTCTTCTCGTAATCCTCCGGCGATGTGGATACCGTGCCCTTGAATTTATCCAGGTTGACGCCGGGGCTGCGGTACGCCAGGTCGTGCAGCCCCCAATTGAAGTGGATGACGTCCCACGGTTCGTCCCCCAGCCATTCGTCGAGTTTCTCCAGGCCGAACCCGGTGTGTCGCCCGTTGCCCGGAATTCGAAGCACCTCCGCCTCGTCAGCCAATTGCTCTTGCACGAACTTGGTGTACCCCTGCGAGATCGAATCGCCGATCAGGAGGACCCGCGGCCTGTCATCCAGTCTCACTTCTGGATAGGTCGTGACGAAGGCGGCCATGATGACCGACAGCAAGACGACTCTAAGGCAGAGCGACATGGCGTTGGTATACCCGCTACTTGCCAATGCAGAAATCGTGGAAGATGCGATCGATGACATCGGGAGTGGCGGTCTCGCCTGTGACCTCTCCGAGTAGCCTGATAGCTGCCAGAAGATCGACCGCCGCCAGGTCGTCCGGAACTGGGCAAGAGAGGGTCTCGTGTACGCGGTCCAGCGCTTCGCGCGCGCCTTGTAACAGCGGGGCGTGACGGCTGTTGATAAGAGCAGGGCTGGTCGGCTCTTGGAGGACGAGCTTCCGCACGGCTTCGACGAGACGCTCCAACCCGTGGCCGGTCACCGTCGAAACGGGGAGTCCCTGCTCTGCGTGCGGATTGAGGTCGATCTTGTTCGCGACGATGATGCAGGGGCGCCCGATCGGCCGGCATAGTTCATCGTCCTCATCCTGCCAGCCGACCGCGTTGTCGTAGATGTAGAGGACGACATCGGCGTTCTCGATGGCTGAGCGGGACCGCTCGACGCCCAGAGACTCGATCAGATCGTCCGATTCGCGGAGTCCGGCGGTGTCGATTAGGCGGACGAGGAGCCCTTTCCAGGAGAGCTCGGCCTCGACCGTGTCGCGTGTTGTGCCGGGGACCTCGGTGACGATAGCGCGGTCTGCGCCGATCAAAGCGTTGAGGAGGGAGGACTTACCGGCGTTCGGCAGGCCAACTATGGCGACGCTTGCGCCGTCGCGCACCACGCGGCTCGCATCTTCTGTCGCTAGCAGGGCAGTGATCTTGGCTTGGGCTGCGAGGCATCGGTTCCGAGCTGCGGCTCGGTCCAGATCACCGACCTCCTCGCTGAAGTCGGTGGAGGCCTCCACCGCCGCAAGGACTCCTTCGATCTCGGAGCGGATGCAGCGGACTTCGTCGCGGAGGCTGCCCTCGCGCATGAGGTTGGCCTGCCGGAGCTGCGAATCCGTAGCCGCGGCCACAGTGTCGCGAACGCCTTCTGCTTGGGTCAGGTCCATGCGACCATTCATGAAGGCGCGGAGCGTGAACTCCCCCGGCTCGGCCATCCGCGCGCCTGCGCCTACGCAAGAGTCGAGCAGGTGCTGAACGGAGGCGACAGACCCGTGCACGGACATCTCGACCACCTGCTCCCCTGTATAAGAAGAGTCTTGCTGAAACGGAATCACCAGGCCGTCGTCGCCGGATGAGAACCTGCCGTACGTCGCTCGCCGAGGCTCGATTCTCTGCGGCCAGTTTCCAAAGACGACTTCTGCGATCCTCCAAGAATCCGGCCCCGAAAGCCGCACGAGCGCGACCGCGCCGCCGGTGGCGGTGATCGGTGCCACGATAGTGTCTGAGAGCCGGTCGACGGACATTGGCCACAGGATATCCGCTCAGGGGGTGACACGCGGGGCTGTTCGCATATAGAATGATCGTGATGAAGCTGTTCTTGGATACTGGTGACGTCGAAGAAGTGCGCAGGGTCGCCGAGTGGGGCGTCGTAGACGGCGTCACGACGAATCCAAGCCTGATAGCGAAGAGCGGCAAAGGGTTTCGAGAGACCGTTCTGAAGATCTGCGACTTGCTTCCCGGCGGGGCGATCAGCGCAGAGGTCGTCGCGACCGATTACGACGGGATGCTCAAAGAGGCGCTGGAGATTTCGAGCTGGCACGAGCAGATCGTCGTGAAAGTCCCGATGATCGAGGACGGCGTCCGGTTGGTGACGACTCTGTCAGGGAAAGGCGTTCGGACGAACGTGACGCTCGTGTTCAGCGTCACTCAGGCCCTGCTCGCAGCGAAGGCCGGCGCGACGATCATCAGCAACTTCGTCGGCCGGGTGGACGACCTGAGCGGGGACGGAATGGAGGCGGTCGCGGCAACGGTCGAGATGGTCGAGCAGTACGGCTTTAAGAGTGAGGTCTTGGTCGCGTCAGTCCGCCATCCGCAGCACGTCGCTGACGCTCTGGAAGTGGGCGCGCAGATCGCGACGATGCCTTACAAGGTGATGTCGCAACTGTTCAAACATCCGCTGACGGAGATCGGTCTGCAGCGGTTTCTGGACGACTGGAACAAGGCTGGGCTTTCGATTTCCGACAAGGCGTCCGTGTGAGCGGAATGAGATACCAGGACCAAGTCGTCAAGCAGACTCAGCGTGCACTGGACGACGTGCTGCGCGCCGTGGACGCGCTGCCAGAGGACAAGAGGGACTGGAAGCCCGCAGAAACGGCGCGCTCAGCGCTGAACCAGCTGCAGGAGATCGCGATGTCTCCGCAGTTCTTCGTGCGGCTCATCCGCGACGGCAAAATGCTGGAGTTCGACGATCACGCCAAGGAGGAGTCTGAGAAGCTGCGAAAGAGCTTCAACACGCTCGCAAAGTGTCGAGAGGCGGCAAAGGACGGAACGTCCGAGCTTTGCCAGATCGTGAGCGATTTTCCTGACGATAGGCTCGAGGACGAGGTGACGCTGCCGTTCGCCGGCGGAATGGTGATGACGATGGCGGACGTTTTGGGCCTGCACGCCTGGAACCTGACCTATCACCACGGCCAGGTGAACTACATCCAGACGATGCTTGGCGACCTGGAGATGCACTAGCGTCCGATCGCCCACGAGCATCCACTGGTCCTTGTTTTGCTATTTCGCGTCCCCGGGCTTGACTCCAACCTGGGCGTCCGGTATCATTCCTGTTCGCCGGTGGGCGTTTCTGCCCGTACCGGTGCCCGTTTGTGGCAGAGCATTTTGACAGTCGAATAATTGTGAGTAGTCTGTGCGTTAAAGGCACCGAGTCTAGACTTCAGAAAAGCTACTGAGGGTGTACGACGAATGCCTAGGGACAAGCTGCCGATGAAGGACGCGTAAGCGGCGATACGCCACGGGAAGCTGCACAAGAGCGATGATCCGTGGATTTCCGAATGGGGAAACCCACCAGGGGTAATGCCCTGGTACCCACAGCTGAATATATAGGCTGTGTGGAGGGAACCGGGTGAACTGAAACATCTAACTAACCCGAGGAAAAGAAATCGAAGAGACTCCGTAAGTAGCGGCGAGCGAAAGCGGACCAGCCCAAACCAGCGGGTACGCCCGCTGGGGTTGTAGGGCATCCACCGACCTCCCAAGCTGAGGATCCGACAGGGTCTTGAACTTGGTGAGCGTCGGAAAAGAGTATCGAACGGTATAGAGGAAGGGCGTTGGAAAGCGCTGCCAAAGAGGGTGATAGCCCCGTACTCGAAATACCAATCGAATTCAGGATGTTCCTGAGTAGCGCGGAACACGAGGAACTCCGCGTGAACCTGCCCGGACCACCGGGTAAGGCTAAGTACGGCTTGTCACCGATAGTGTAACTAGTACCGTGAGGGAAAGGTGAAAAGAACCCCTGTTCGGGGAGTGAAATAGAACCTGAAATCGTATTACCCACAAACAGTCAGAGCGCTATGTCGAGAGCAATCTCGTCACGCGTGATGGCGTGCCTTTTGCAGAATGAGCCTGCGAGTTGTTGGCTCTGGCGAGGTTAAGCCGTTAAGCGGTGGAGCCGTAGGGAAACCGAGTCTGAATAGGGCGTCGAGTCAGTGTCAGCGGACCCGAAACCACGTGATCTAGCCATGGCCAGGTTGAAGTGAGGGTAACACCTCATGGAGGACCGCACCAGTAGACGTTGAAAAGTCTTTGGATGAGTTGTGGTTAGTACGGTGAAATGCCAATCGAACGTGGAGATAGCTGGTTCTCTCCGAAATGCATTTAGGTGCAGCGTCATGTGATGTCACACGGGGGTAGAGCACTGGATGGGCTAGGGGGCTTACCCGCTTACCGAACTCAACCAAACTCCGAATACCGTGCGATTAACATGGCAGTGAGACTACGAGGGATAAGCTCCGTGGTCAAAAGGGAAACAGCCCAGATCGACAGCTAAGGGCCCTAAACGACGACTAAGTGTGAAACGATGTGAGATCGCAGAAACAGCCAGGAGGTTGGCTTGGAAGCAGCCATCCTTTAAAAAGTGCGTAACAGCTTACTGGCCGAACGTGATTTTGCGCGGAAAATGTATGGGGGCTAAAGTCGTCTCCCGAAGCTTCGAGATCCCGCATGAGCGGTGATCGGTAGGAGAGCGTTGTGCAGGCAGTGAAGCCAGAGCGTAAGCACTGGTGGAGCGTGCACAAGTGAGAATGCAGGCATGAGTAGCGATAACTGAGGTAAGAATCCTCAGCGCCGAAAACCTAAGGTTTCTCCGGCCATGTTCGTCAGACGGAGGTTAGACGAGACCCTAAGGCGAGGCCAGAAGGCGTAGCCGATGGAATTCCGGTTGATATTCCGGATCCGGCGCGGTGTGCACTGGAAGGACGCTTCTAAATATCCCATCCCGGACCGTTGGTTGTTCCGGGCTACCGGGAGGCTTGGCCACTTGGAAGAGTGGCAGAATGGCTGAACGGGGGGAACGGATCTCTTCGGAGAGAAGGAACTGGGATTGATGGGGGCCGAGAAAAGCTCCAAAGGCATTACACCGTGGCCGCTCGTACCGCAAACCGACACAGGTAGGTGAGTCGAGGAGACTAAGGCGTTCGAGAGAACTCTCGTTAAGGAACTAGGCAAATGAGTCCCGTAACTTAGGAATAAGGGACGCCCACTTAGGTGGGTCGCAGCTAAGCAGCCCAGGCGACTGTTTACCAAAAACACAGGTCTCTGCTAAGGTGAAAACCGATGTATAGGGGCCGACGCCTGCCCAATGCCAGTAGATTAAACGGATGCGTTAGGGGCAACCCGAAGCGTTGAAGCGAAGTCCTGGTGAATGGCGGCCGTAACTCTAACGGTCCTAAGGTAGCGAAATTCCTTGTCGGCTAAATACCGACCCGCATGAAAGGCGTAACGACTTGGGCACTGTCTCAACGAGAAGCTCGGTGAAATTGTAGTCCCCGTAAAGATGCGGGGTACGCGCAGTAGGACGGAAAGACCCCGTGGAGCTTTACTACAACTTCGGATTGTTGTTCGGTTGTAGATGTAGAGCGTAGGTGGGAGCTTCGGCGCCAATGGAACACCACCCTTCTACATCTGAATAACTAACTGGGACCCTTATCGGGTTCGAGGACATTCCGTGGTGGGTAGTTTGACTGGGGCGGTCGCCTCCCAAAAAGTAACGGAGGCGTACAAAGGTGCACTCAGGCTGGTCGGAAATCAGCCGTTGAGCGTATAGGTATAGAGTGTGCTTGACTGTGAGACTGACAAGTCGAGCAGGGACGAAAGTCGGTCTAAGTGACCCCCTGGTGGTGCGTGGGCACGCCAGGGTTCATCGGATAAAAGCTACCCCGGGGATAACAGGCTGATCTTGCCCGAGCGCTCATAGCGACGGCATGGTTTGGCACCTCGATGTCGGCTCGTCTCATCCTGGGGCTGCACAAGGTCCCAAGGGTTCCGGAGTTCACGGATTAAAGAGGCACGCGAGCTGGGTTCAGAACGGCGTGAGCCAGTTCGGTCCCTATCCACTGCGCGCGTAGGAAACTTGAGGAGAGTCGCTCCTAGTACGAGAGGACCGGAGTGAACTGACCTCTGGTGTACCTGTTGTCCTGCCAAGGGCATACGCAGGGTAGCCATCGTCGGGAAGGGATAAGCGCTGAAAGCATCTAAGCACCAAGCCCACTCCAAGAACAGGTTTCCCATATTTAGTAAGGCCCCTCGAAGACTACGAGGTGATAGGCCGCAGGTGTAAGCGTGGTAACACGTTCAGCTAAGCGGTACTAATTGGCCGAGGGCTTTTTGAAGTCAATAATGGCCCGGTGCCTTTAACGCGCACTCTGCTCACAACTGTTCGACGGTCAAACTGATTTGTCCAAGCAGGCAAAACAGAATAGCGATTTCTTTTCGCGTGTCCACAGCGAGAGGGCCACACCCGTTCCCATTCCGAACACGGCAGTTAAGCCTCCCAGCGGCGGATGTACTTGGTGGGCGACTGCCTGGGAGATATGCACGATGCGCGGGAAGATAAACTTGAGTGGCTCCACGATTTGCGTGGGGCCTCTTTTTTTATGGCTGCTACCGCAGTTCAGCCTGCCGGAGCAGAGGGGGCACGACTATCAGGCAGGCGGGGCCGTCTTGATCGGCGGGGCGAACCGCTTGTCGCTGATGGTCAGCCCAGTCTTGAGCTTCGTAAGGACGTACTCGCCGTTCGTGAACTCCTTGTCGAGCGTCATCCGAATCGTTTTCCAAATGAAGTGAGTCTTCGGATCGATGAAGTACTCGACGTAAATATCGACCCTTGGCGCGGATTCCTCGAGCACGATCCACTCCTTGCCCTTCCACTTTTCCTTACGGATTGACAGAGTGCTGTCGTGCATGTTTGCCCCTTTATCCGTTGATAGCTGCCGCTTCCAATCGTAGAAGCAGAGGACCTCCAGATTAGCGGCGCCCAACGCTTGGTTCAACCTGTCGATCGAAAAATCTGTCTTGCCGACCTCCTCGACGCCGGTTGCAGAAGCGTAGATCTGCTTTCCGTCAGATATGACGTTGATCTTCCGCTCGTCCGACGCGATGTTCATCACGATGTCCACCGCCAGCTTGTTCGGAGACTTGAACAACCCTTTCATCTTGATCACGACGTCGCCTTCCACCGCCAACAACGTTGTCTCAAGCTCAAAGCTGGCTGTCTTCGTCTCCTGGTACGCCTTCCGCATCTTGGCTAGGAGGTCCTCGACGTCCTTGTCGGCTCCCAGAGCGCCCGCTGAAAGGGCTGCGCACAGCAATAGACTAGCGATCTTCTTCATGAAATTCGACTTCCTGTTTCTGATTGTACCGGGAACTGATCAACCGTTTTACCAACATCGCGGACTGAAAGGTTCCGCGGCAGTCCCCTACGTTCGACTATTTCGAAGCTCGTACAACCCTACAAGACGTCCAAGCGAGGCCCGGCAGTTCCGACGGCGTGCCGTTTGGCGACTTCAATATGGCAATGGCTCAGCCGGCGGAGGCACAGAATATGTACAAAAACGTCATAATTGGTTCGTTATGGCGATTTCGGTTGGAAGCAAGGCTCCGGACTTTTCTTTGATGTCTGCGAACATGGAAGGCGCGGAGACGAACGATTTTGGGCTGGCTACGGTGAGCCTCGGCGACTACGCAGGCAAGAGCAACGTCGTGCTTCTGTTCTTTCCGGGCGTGTTTACGCCGCCGTGCACGACCGAAATGTGCACGATGACCGACGCCCTGGGGGGTTACCAAGATATGGGCGCGCAGGTGCTTGCGATCAGCGTTGACTCAGCCTTGGCGCAAAAGACGTGGGCGGCTGCGGAGAAGATCGGTGTTCCGCTGCTGAGCGACTACGAGAAGACGACCGTCCGGGCGTACGACGTGGTGCTGCCCGACTTCCTCGGGATGGGAGAAGGCTCGAAGCGCGCAGCGTTCGTGATCGACAAGCAGGGCGTCGTGCGGTACGCAGAGGTGACCCCGACTCCGCCAGAGCAGCCCGACTTCGACGCGATCAAGTCTTGTTTAGCAAACTTGGACTAATCGGTTTTCTCATGCGTTGCCATGAGTTCGAGCCGCACGTCGAGGCCAGCCGGTGGGTTGTCCACTGCAAAATCGCCAACTGCGTTGATAACAGCCTGTCGGCGGCTACGCGAAAACCGGCTACGCGAAGAGACGAAACGCGATGGAATTTCGCCATCACCATGAACGTGTCTGTCGTGAGGCAAGTCCTTGAATGGATCATCGTCCTGGAAGAAAGACGGAATCTCGTCCTTGCTTGCGGAATGGCTGATGATCAGCGCGAGCCTCTTCTCTCCTGTCGCCTCATCGATGATTTCTTCGGTGTAAACCCTCGCGTAAACGTACGTGCCCGCACGAATCCTAACGATTCCGTACAATCCAAATCCCATCGTGCCGAGGTCGTAGCTAATAACGATCGTGCCGTCACCATTGATTATCGGCGTGATGCGAATCGTCGTATCTGATGCAAGTCCAACGTACTCCCATGTGCTGTTGGTTGCTGTCAGCATCTTCGCCGCAATCGTGCGGTTTAGTGGCCGGGCGTACACGTGAATGTCGAGTTCTACGTTTTGGGGCTCTTTGTCGAGTAGGGCGATGATCCGCGCCAGATCTCGCGTTCCTTCAAGCGTTCCTTGAGCGGTAATACTGTTCTTTCCGGTTGTGATTTCAATGGTGACTCCATCGGGAAGGAATCCGAGCCTGTTCTGCGAATAAAGCGGGCTAGTAAATCGACCCTGCAGCGTGAAATAGTCATACACGTAGCTTGCCGAGACGTTTGTGACCGGTATTTCAACTTCGTCCTGGTTGGTCAAGGTGATGGCGGCGAAAAGGGTGAGTGCTGATACTAACATGGATATCTCCTCGGGATTCCCAGCAACAGTATAAGCCGGATTTCGATGCGGGGCAAGGTTCGGGTAGAACTGAGCCACCACCATGAAGATCGGAATTTTCACGGCGCTGTTCGGCGACAAGACGCTCGACGAGACGCTCGACATCGTCGTCGCGGAGGGTATCGAGGCGGTCGAGCTCGGCGCGGGCGCCTACCCGGGTTCGGCCCACCTCGAGGTCGAGAAGCTCCTGGAGAGCAAGGCCGAGCGCGACAGGCTGATGAAGAACATCGAGTCGCGCGGGCTGATCCTCAGCGCGATCTCGTGCCACGGCAACCCGCTCCACCCGGTCAAGGAGATCGCCGAGGAGCACCACCAGGCGTTCGTCCAGGCCGTCAAGCTCGCCAGCGCCCTGGGGATCGAGTGCGTCAACGGCTTCAGCGGCTGCCCCGGCGACCACGCGCGCGCCAAGAACCCGAACTGGGTCACCTGCGCGTGGCCCGACGAGTTCCGCGACGTGCTGGAGTGGCAGTGGAAGCGCAAGGTCTTCCCGTATTGGAAGAAGCAGGCAGCGTTCCTGGCCGAGCACAACGTCAAGTTTGGGATCGAGATGCACCCCGGCTTCGTGGTCTACTCGAACGACACGCTTCTCAAGCTGAGAAACGGGGTCGGCAAGCACGGCGACCGGATCTGCGCGAACTTCGACCCCTCGCACCTCTGGTGGCAGGGCGCCGACCCGATCCAGGCCGTGCGGCAGCTCGGAGAAGAGGGCGCGATCTCGCACGT